>JBDSAK010000368.1:0-3963 GCA_039922195.1 Mycobacteriales bacterium | reverse complement strand
CAAGAAGGCCGCGCCCGCGAAGAAGGCTGCGCCGAGCAAGGCCGCGCCGGTCAAGAAGGCCGCATCGGCGAAGCAGGCCGCGCCGGTCAAGGCTGCGCCTCCGAAGCAGGCCGCGCCGGCCAAGGCGGCCGTCAAGTCAGCTCCCGTCAAGTCAGCTCGCGTCAAGGAGGTGGCGCCCCCGCCGCCGCCGGTCGTCACCTCCGCTCAAGCGGTCGCCGCGTTACGCGCCGCCACCCCCGTGGTTCCGCCGCCGCCGCCCCCGCGCGTCGAGAAGTGGTCGACGAAGGAACTCGCCGACGTGCGCGCCGAACTCGACGAGCAGGCCGGCGAACTGCGCATCGAGATCAGTGACGCCCAGGAGACCTGGGACCAGATGCAGCGTGACGGCGGCGACGGCGCGGGCGATGACCAGGCGGACGCCGGCACGAAGACCTTCGAGCGGGAGCACGAGCTGTCGCTGGCCAACAACAGCCGCGATCTGCTCATGCAGGTCGAACGCGCCCTCGAGCGACTGGCCGACGGCACCTACGGGGTGTGCGAGAATTGCGGCAATTCCATTGAAAAGGCGCGCCTCAAGGCGTTCCCGCGGGCCACGCTGTGCGTGACCTGCAAACAGCGCGAGGAGCGCCGCTGATCGACAGTCCCGACGAGAGCACGACGGCTGCGGCCGCGCCCCCGGTCCCGGACGTCGTACCGAAGGCCCGTCGGTACGTCCGCTGGCTGGTCGCCGTGGCCGCCGCTGTCATCGCCGTCGACCTCGCCACCAAGCTGTGGGTGGTCGAAGTCCTCGCCGATGACGGCAGCAAGCGGATCCTGGGGGGCCATGTGTTGCTGCATCAGAGCCGCAACACAGGCGCCGCGTTCGGCATCGCCACCGGTGGCACGATCATTTTCACCGCGGTTGCGATCATCGTCATCGTGGTCATCGTCCGTACGTCGCGCCGCCTTCATTCACTGGCGTGGGCGGCGGTCCTCGGACTGCTGCTCGGTGGCGCGAGTGGCAACCTCATCGACCGGCTGCTTCGCGCACCTGCGCCGTTTCGCGGCGCGGTCGTCGACTGGATCGACCTGGGTCCGGGCAAGTTTGCACTGTTCAACGTCGCCGACTCCGCCATCGTCACCGGTGGTGCGCTCGCCGTACTCCTGGCGCTGCGCGGGATTGAACTGGACGGGCGCCATACCCGTGACTGAACGACGTAGCCTGGCCGTGCCCGACGGACTCGACGGGCTGCGCGTCGATGCCGCCGTGGCGCGTTTGTTCGGCCTGTCGCGCACGAGCGCAGCCGGTATCGCCGACGCGGGCGACGTGACGGTCGACGGCCAGCCGCGTGGACGGTCCGATCGGGTCCGAGCGGGCACCTGGATGGAGATCGCGCTGCCCGCGCCGCCGGTCGCTTTCACCGCGACGCCCGAGGTCGTGTCCGGGCTGCGCATCGAGTTCGAGGACGACGACATCATCGTCGTCGACAAGCCGGCTGGCGTCGCATCGCATCCGAGCCCTGGCTACGAGGGCCCGACCGTCGTCGGCGGTCTGCTGGCCGCCGGTCATCGGGTGTCCACGAGTGGAGCAGCGGAGCGACAGGGCGTCGTACACCGCCTCGACGTCGGCACGTCGGGCCTGATGGTCGTCGCCAAGAGCGAGCATGCCTACACGGCGCTGAAGCAGGCCTTTCGCGATCGACGCGTCGACAAGCGCTACCACACCGTCGTCCAGGGGCTGATCGATCCGACCCGCGGGACCATCGACGCGCCCATCGACCGGCACCCGACGCACCCCTACAAGTTCGCCGTCGTCGCGGACGGCAAGCCGAGCATCACGCACTACGAGATGGTCGAGGCGTTCCGCGCGGCCTGCCTGCTGGAAGTGCGCCTCGAGACCGGGCGCACGCACCAGATTCGCGTTCATATGGCCGCCATGCGCCATCCATGCGTCGGCGACGGGCAGTACGGCGCCGACCCGACGCTCAGTGCCCGGATCGGGCTGTCGCGACAGTGGCTGCACGCAGTTGCGCTGTCCTTCGAGCATCCAGCCGACGGCCGTGCTGTCGCCTTCGAAAGTGCCTACCCCGACGACCTGTCACGCGGGCTCGAGTTGCTGCGCTCCGAGAGCTGAGATGGCGGACGTCGTGGTCCGACAGGTCCGGACCGCAGGGGAGCTCCTCGATGCTTACGCCGTCCGCCGCACCGTGTTCATCGTCGAGCAGGGCGTCCCCGAATCCATCGAGCGTGACGGCTCCGACGAGACCGCCGACCACGTCGTCGCGTACGTCGGCGGCGTCGCGGCGGGAGCGGGCCGGCTCGTGGTCGACGGCGATGTCGCGCGCGTCGGCCGGATGGCGGTGCGATCCGCCGTGCGCGGTCAGGGCATCGGGTCGATGCTGCTGCGCGCGCTCGAGGACATCGCGGGGATGCGTGGCTGCGCGCAGGTGGAACTCCACGCGCAGCTGCATGCCGCGCCGTTCTACCGGCAGCTGGGCTACGCGGCAGAAGGCGATGTCTTCGCGGAGGCCGGAATCGAGCACGTGGCCATGCGCAAGCTACTGCCGCCGCGCTAGCGATCGGTGCGATGCTAGGCCGGTGCTGGGGCGAGAGCCATCAACCGATGGAGATCAGCTGGTAGCCACCAACCGATAGCTGGGAGGTGCGGCTGTGCAATCCGACGGGGACGACGCGGATGAACTGCGCCACTGGTATTCGCTCTCTCGCGACCTGCTCGCGGTGGTCGGCTACGACGGCTACTTCCTGCGACTGAGCCAATCGTGGTCCGAGACGCTCGGTTACCCACTCGAAGAGTTGCTGGCGCGGCCGTTCGCGGACTTCCTCCACCCGGACGACCGGACACCTTCGCTTCAGCGACTCGCCGAACACGAGGCACACGGCTCCGACACGATCGGCTTGGTCAACCGCTACGTGCACGCGGACGGATCGCTGCGGTGGCTGCAGTGGAACGGGCAGACCGAACTGAGCGGCGACCGGGTGTATGCGGTCGCCCGAGATGTGACGGAGAGCCACCGCCGCAATGAACATCAGGTGAAGTGGGCGGCGGCCCTCGCGGCTGTCCTGTCGGCGCGCACGCCGGATGAAATCCTGCAGGTCGTCACCGACGAGGCGCGCACACTCATCGGTACCCGCCAGTCGGTCACGAGTCTCACCACCGGGTTTGGCGCGTCACCGGGACCAACGGCCGTGGCTTTGAGCCCTGAGTACGCCGCCCGGCGCGGTCTCGATGAAGGCCCCAGGCAGTCAGCGTTCTACGCCGAGGTCGCCCGGACAAATCGGCCGATGCGTCTGAGCCAAGACGCCTTCGAGGCGCATCCGCTGTGGAGTGAATACACGGCGTCGGTGCTCGAACTCCCGCCGATGCGAGGGTGGCTCGCGGTACCCACGATTGACCGCAATGGTCTCAACCTCGGTGTTATCCAGCTCTCCGACAAGGTCGACGGGACGGACTTCGACGAGAGCGATGAACGACTGATCGCGGACTTCGCCCGGCTGGCATCGCTCGCGATCGAACGCGGGCTGGCGCGGAATGCGGCGGCATCGGCGATCGACCGGCAGCAGCTTGTCGTGGCACTCGGCCAAGCAGCACTCAGGGAGGAGTCGCTGGAAGACGTCCTGGCTACGGCCGTTCGAGAGGCAGCATCGTTGCTGGGTGTGTCGACGGTGGCCGTCGTCGAGATCTCGACGTTGCCGGATTCCGTGCTCGTCTCGCCGTTGTCCGCCGTACCGGCAGGGATGGCCGGGGCGTCGTTCACGCATGAAGAGTTCTATCCATCGACATCGGCCACCGCGCTGCGCACGGGCGTGCCAGTAGCCGAGGAGGACTATGCGCGCCGCGCGCACGCCCTCGGGGTGGCGGGGATGGCGACGTACGGCTTGCGCAGCGCCGTGTCCGTACCGATGACGAGTGCCGGCAGCTTCACCGGCGTGCTGTACGCCGCCGACGCGCAGCCGCTGCGTTTC
>JBDSAK010000367.1:0-4616 GCA_039922195.1 Mycobacteriales bacterium | reverse complement strand
AGATCATCAACGAGATCACGGGCCGGCCGACCTCGTCAGTTGTCCCGACCGCGAGCTTCACCGACGACCTCGACATCGACTCGCTGTCGATGGTCGAAGTCGCGGTCGCTGCGGAAGAGCGATTCGGCGTCAAGATCCCGGATGAGGCGCTGGCCAAGTTGAAGACGGTCCAGGATGCCATCGACTTCATCAAGTCGGCAGGTGTGCCCGCATGAATCCAGGCCAGGACATTCGCGTCCTGGTGACCGGGGTCGGCGCGGTGACCCCGGTCGGGGACGACGCGCAGTCTTCGTGGGAGGCGCTGCTCGCCGGCACGTCCGGCGTCAGCCGCCTCGACGACCGCTTCGAATGGATGCAGGACCTGCCGGTCAAGATCGGCGCGATGGTTCCCACTGATCCCAGCGATCGGCTCGAACGCGTCGAGGCGCGCAACATGGACCGCTCGGTGCGGCTCGGCGTACTCGCATACCGGGAGGCGTGGGCTGACGCCGGCGCACCCGAGTGTGATCGGGAGCGGCTGGCCTGTGTCATCGGCACCGGCATCGGCGGCATCACGACGCTGCTCGACCAGTACGACATCTTCAAGGAGAAGGGTGCGCGGCGCGTCTCGCCGTTCACCATCCCGATGATGATGCCCAACAGCCCGGCCGCGACGATCGCGCTCGAAGCAGGCGCACAGGCCGGCACCCGTACGCCGGTCAGCGCGTGCGGCTCGGGCTCGGAAGCACTCGCGATGGCCCTTGAGCTGATGCGCACCGGTCGGGTCGACGTGATCATCGCGGGGTCCACCGAGTCCATCTTCCACCCGCTGCCGATGGTCGGGTTCTCCAACATGCGCGCGCTCTCGACGCGCAACGACGAGCCGGAGAAGGCCAGCCGGCCGTGGGACGCCGACCGCGACGGCTTCGTCCTCGCCGAGGGTGCGGCGGTGCTGATCCTCGAATCGGAGGAGCACGCCAAGGCCCGCGGCGCGAAGGTGTACGCCGAACTCGCCGGTGCCGGCATCACGTCCGACGGCTACCACATCACCGCACCCGACCCGTCGGGTCGGGGAGCCGCTGCGGCGATGACGCTGGCGATGGCCGACGCGGGACTCGCCGCCGCCGACATCGACTACATCAACGCGCACGGCACGTCGACCCCGGTCGGCGACGTCGCGGAGGTCGATGCGATCAAGACCGCTCTCGGCGCTCGCGCGATGTCGGTGCCGGTGTCGTCGACGAAGTCGATGACCGGGCACTCACTCGGCGCAGCCGGGGCGATCGAAGCGGTCGTGGTCGTGCAGTCGATCCGCGACGGAAGGATTCACGGAACCATCAACCGCGACAAGCCCGACGAGGCCTGTGACCTCGACGTGGTGCCGGACGGCCCGCGTGAGGTGTCGATCGACGCGGCGCTGAGCAACTCGTTCGGCTTCGGCGGGCACAACATCACCCTCGCGTTCCGCCGGTACGACGGCTGACCGCGACCTTTCCCATCTTTCCTCGTGATTCGGAGCACCCGCGCATGACCACAGTCATCGACCCGGCAGCGGCCGCTGCCGCGCCCGTCGTCGTCGAACGCCCGGCGACGAGCCCGCACACGCGAGTCGGCAACCTGCTCGACGACGGCTCGTTCGCGCTCGCCGACGAGCAGGGCGCGATGATCTGGGGCAAGGGACTGGTCGAGGGCACCCCCGTCGTCGTCTACGCCACGGACCCTGCGATCATGGGCGGCGCCCTCGGGGCCGAAGGTTGCCAGCTGGTCTGTGACGCGATCGCCGCTGCTCGCGCGGACGACGTACCGGTCATCGGCGTCTGGCACTCCGGCGGCGCTCGCCTGCAGGAAGGCGTGTGGGGTCTCGACGGCGTCGGCAAAGTCTTCGCAGCAATGACGCATGCGTCCGGCAAGGTCCCGCAGATCTCCGTCGTCCTCGGGCCGTGTGCCGGCGGTGCGGCGTACGGTCCGGCGCTGACCGATGTCGTCATCATGGGCCCGGCCGCTCGCGTGTTCGTCACCGGCCCCGACGTCGTCCGCAGCGTCACCGGCGAGTCCGTCACCGCCGAGATGCTCGGTGGTCCCGGCCCGCACGGCCGGCGCAGTGGGGTCGTGCACATCGTGTCCGAGACCGAAGCGGACGCGCTGCTGCGCACCCGCGAAGTCGCCGCGCTGCTCGGCAACCAGGGCGGGTTCACCGGCGATCTCGACGCGCTCGACACCGAACTCCCGACGCTGCTGCCGGAGTCCAAGAAGCGCGCATACGACGTGAAGCCGGTGGTCGCGGCGTTCCTCGACGACGGCACCGCGGCCGAACTGCACGCCGGTTGGGCGCCCAACCTGACGACGACGCTCGGCCGCCTGGCGGGCAGGACGGTCGGCGTACTGGCCAACAACCCGATGCGCCTCGGCGGCTGCCTCGACTCGGCGAGTGCCGAGAAGGGGGCCCGCTTCGTGCGGATGTGCGATGCGTTCGGCGTACCGATCGTCGTGCTCGTCGACGTGCCCGGCTACCTGCCCGGCGTCGACCAGGAGTGGGACGGCGTCGTCCGCCGCGGCGCGAAGCTGCTGCACGCGTTCGCGGAGACCGTCGTGCCGCGCGTGTCTGTCGTGACGCGCAAGGCGTACGGCGGCGCCTACATCGCGATGAACTCCAAGTCGCTCGATGCGACCGCTGTCTACGCGTGGGCGGGCGCCGAGGTCGCGGTCATGGGCGCCGAAGCTGCGGTCGGCATCCTGCACCGCAAGCGGCTCGCCGCCGTACCGAAGGAAGAGCGCGCCGCGCTGACCAAGGAGCTGGCCGAGGAGCACAAGGCGATCGCCGGCGGCCTGCCGCGAGCGGTCGAGCTCGGGCTCGTCGACGAGGTCATCGAGCCGGCATCGACGCGCGCCCGCGTCATCGCGGCCATCGCCGCCGCGCCGCAGGTGCGCGGTAACCACGGCAACATCCCCCTCTAGCCGCACGACCCCACGGGGGTTGGTGCGAGTGGTCAGGCGTTGCGCACGGCGTTGCGGCCGGCTTTCTTGGCGGCGTACAAGGCCTCGTCCGCTCGCAGCAACAGCTCCCCGACGTTGGTGCCCTCGGCGATGCCCGCGCTGACGGTGACGTGCGCGGTGCCGGCGCCGTCGATGACGACCTCGGCCCAGTCGATGCTGGCGCGAATGCGTTCGGCGAAGGTGCGCGCGCCGGCAAGTTCGGTCATCGGCAGCAGGGCCAGGAACTGCTCGCCGCCCCAGCGACCACAGACGTCGGACTCGCGCACGCTGGTCTGGATGCGCCGGGCGACAGTTCGCAGTACGTCGTCGCCACCGGTCCGGCCGTGCGTCTCGTTGACGTCGCGGAACCGGTCGATGTCGAACATCACCACCGTGAACGGCTGCGCGTAGCGGCGCGCCTGGCTCGTCAGCTGGCGCAGTGCCTCCTCCAGATGCCGCCGGTTGTACAGCCCGGTGAGCACATCGGTGCGCGACACGACGTCGAGCTCGGCATTGCGCAGTCGCAGTTCGTCTGCGACGGACTTCATCCGCATGGCGGAGAAGACTCTCGCCACCAGATCCGCGGGATCGACCGGCTTGCGGACGAAGTCGTGGCCGCCGCTCGCATGGCCCGCCAAGACGCTGTCGATCGTCGGGTGGGCCGTGAGCAAGAGGACCGGGACGTGCGCAACCGTCGCCCGGCTGCGGAGCGCGACGAGCGCGTCATTCGTCTGCATGTCGGGCAGATCCGTGCCGAGCAGGATCACGTCGGGCTGCAGTCGCTCGACGATTTCGAGAAGTGCTGCGCCTGTTGCGGCCTCGACGACGTCGAAGCTGCGCGCCCCAAGCTGCTCGCGAACGAGGGCGCGCACGGACGCGGACTCGTCGGCGCAGAGGACCGTCGGGACGCGCATCAGGCTCCAGGTGAGAGTGCTCCTGATGCGTTCATCGACCGATAGGCCGCGCTCGTGAGGGCAATCGGGGGTCTATCGTGCCGCCATGGGTGTCATGGACGGCAAGGTTGCCATCGTCACAGGTGCCGGCCGGGGTATCGGCCGCGGCGAGGCGATGCTGCTCGCCGCGGAAGGCGCCGCGGTCGTGGTCAACGAGCTGGACGCGGACGCCGGACGCGCGGTGGCGGGCGAGATCAGCGCTGCCGGCGGCCGCGCGGTCGCCGACGCCGCTGATTGCGCGGACGTCGACGCCGCTGAGCGGCTGATCCAGCGCGCGATCGACGAGTTCGGGCGGCTCGACGCGCTGGTCAACAACGCGGGGGTCGTCCGCGACCGCACCGTTGCCAACATGACCGAGGACGAGTGGGACACGGTCATTCGCGTGCACCTCAAGGGGCACTACGCGCCGACGCATGCGGCCTGCGCACATTGGAAGGCCACCGGCACGCAGGGGCACATCGTCTGTACGGCGTCGACGTCCGGTCTGCTGGGCAACTTCGGCCAGGCCAACTACGGCGCTGCCAAGGCAGGCATCGCTGCGTTCTCCACCATCGTGGCGCAGGAGATGGCCCGGTACGGCGTCACGTGCAACGCCATCGCACCTGCGGCCAGGACTCGAATGACCGAGGGCGCGTACGGCGATATCCCGACGACCGGCGAGGGGTTCGACTTCTGGCACCCCGACAACGTGGCCCCGCTGGTCGTCTTCCT
>JBDSAK010000366.1:0-3474 GCA_039922195.1 Mycobacteriales bacterium | reverse complement strand
GGGCGATCTGGATCGCCTCCACCGCAAGCACCGCGAGGGTCTTTGCAGCGAGTAGCCCCCAGCGCGGCAAAGCGGTAGCCCCGAGGCGTTTGAGGACGCCGTACGAGCGTTCGTACGCCGTCGCGATCGCCTGTCCGGTGAACGCCGTCGACATCACCGCGACGGCGAGAATGCCCGGAGCGACGAAATCGAGGGGCTCAACCGTCGGCACCGCGCCGACGTCGACCGTGCCGAAGAACACCAGCAGCAGCAGCGGAATCACCATGGTGAGCAGCAGTGATTCGCCATGGCGTAGGCGCAGCCGCAACTCCATCGCGGTCTGCGCGCGAATGATCGCCGACATCGGGGCGGCGACGGAATGGTTCATGGGCGCAGCTCTCGGCCCGTGAGCTGCAGGAAGACGTCCTCGAGTGAGCGCGCCTCGAACCGCAGGTTGTCAGGGACTAAACCGCGCTGCGCGCACCAGGCCGCGACGAGCGCGACCGTGCCCGCATCGGTCGGGCCGGTCACGAGCACCTCGCCGCTGACTGTGCGCGAGGCCGCGCAGCCGACCGGAAGCACTGATGTGAACGCGTCGATGTCGAAGTCTGCGGGGGCGTTGAAGCTGATGGTGCGCGCATCGCCGCTCGTCAGTTCGGTGGGCGTGCCGGCCGCGATGATCCGCCCCCCGTCAACGATCAGCACGTCGTCGGCGAGCCGCTGCGCCTCGTTCATGTTGTGCGTCGTGAGCAGGACGCAGGCACCGGCGCCGCGAAGCTCAGCGACGAGCTCCCACGCCACAGCTCTGGCTTGGGGGTCCAGACCGGTCGTCGGCTCGTCCAGAAAGAGCACCGAGGGCCGGCCGACCACCGCGAGAGCGAGGGACAGCCGTTGCTTCTCGCCCCCGGAAAGCCGCCGGTACGGCGTCCGCGCCACCGCGCCGAGTCCCAGCCGATCGATGAGCGTGGCGGGCGGTACAGGGTCGGCGCAGAATGACGCGAACAGCGCCAGCAGCTCAGCGGGGCGCCCGGCGGGGTAGACCCCGCCGTCCTGCAGCATCACCCCCATCGCGGGCGCGAGCCGGCGCCGGTCGGCGATGGGGTCGAACCCGAGCACCCGGACGCGGCCGGCGTCAGGTGCGCGGTAGCCCTCGCACATCTCCACGGTGGTCGTCTTGCCGGCGCCGTTCGGCCCGAGCAGGGCAAGCACCCTCCCGGGGGCCGCCGTGAACGAGACGCCGTCGACGACCGTACGGTCGCCGTAACGTTTGACCAGGCCGAAAGCCTCGATCGCCAGTTCGCTCACGGCCTCACGCGACGACGACTTTGCCCTTCATGCCAAGGGAGCCGTGGGGCTTGCAGAAGTACTCGTAGGTGCCGGCCTTGTCGAACATCTTCTTGACGGTGGCGCCGTCACCTTCGAGCTGGTTGTCGCCGATGACCGACGCCGGATCTGGTGCTTCCGGGGTGCCGCCGGTCACCGAGTGGAATCCCCCGGGGGAGTTGACCCAGGTGACCTCGGTTCCGACCTTGACCTCGATGGTCGCCGGCTCGAACTGATTGCCGACAGTCGCGGTGATCTGGCCCGGGACCGCCGGCGCGGCCGGGGCCTCGCTCGCGGTCGCACCAGGTGATGCGGCCTTCGTCGGCGCGGCGCTGGTCGGGGAGGGCGGGGGCGAACCGATCGACGCGGTGAATGCGGGCGTCGGTCGGGGCGTGGCCAGCTTGGCGTTCGGCTTGTCGCGCACGGCTTCGCCGCAGGCCGTGATCATCAGCAGCGGGGTGAAGAGCAGAGCGGCCGTGAGGCGGCGGGAGCGCATGCGGACGTACCCTTTCGGAGCGGCCGGGGAGGTCAGAAAAGCCGGCATCAGAATACGCAACTGCGGCACGGAAGGCCGCATCGGACGCGCCTGGCACCGGCGTTTGCTGCTGGTCGCGAATTAGCGCACAATAACGTTGTGAAAAACCTCCTGACCGCCGCGGACCCACCGATCGCCGATTCCGGCGCGGAGCGGCGTACCCGGGTGCGGGTGAGCCAGCTGCTGCTCGAACTGGGTCAGGCGACCGCGGCCGAGCTCGGCGACCGGCTGGGCCTGAGTTCCGCGGCCATCCGTCGCCACCTGGACGCCATGTTGGCGGCCGGCATGATCGCGTCGGCCCCCGTCGAGGGCTCCGCGCGCCGGGGCCGCGGGCGGCCCGCTCGGGCGTTCGCGCTCACCGAGAGCGGCCGCGACAGTTTCCCGCACGCGTACGACGCCCTGGCCGCCTCCGCACTGAGCTTCATGGCCGCTCAGATGGGCGAGCAGGCCATCGAGCGGTTCGCGGCGGCGCGCTCCAACGACCTCGTGTCGCGGTACGGCGACCGGATCACCGGCGCCAGCGCCGAGGAGCGCGCCCAAGCACTCGCCGCTGCTCTCACCGAGGACGGCTACGCCGCAACGGCCGTGGACGGTCAGGTCTGCCAGCATCACTGCCCGGTACAGCACGTCGCCGAGCAGTTCCCGCAGCTCTGCGAGGCCGAGACCGAGGCTTTCACGAAGCTTCTCGGCGAGCCGGTTCTCCGGCTGACCACCATCGCTCACGGCGAAAGTTGCTGCACCGCAAGCATCTCCAGGAGGCAATCGATATGACGACCACCAGCCACCCCGAGCTCGACGGGCTCGGCAAATACAAGTTCGGCTGGTCCGACTCGGACGCTGCCGGTGCCAACGCCAAGCGTGGGCTGTCCCGCGCCGTCGTCGAGGACATCTCAGCCAAGAAGAGCGAGCCGGAATGGATGCTCAAGCTGCGCCTGAAGGGCCTCGACCTGTTCGGCAAGAAGCCCATGCCCAACTGGGGTTCTGACCTGTCCGGCATCGATTTCGACAACATCAAGTACTTCGTCCGCTCGACGGAGAAGCAGGCCGAGAGCTGGGACGACTTGCCTGCCGACATCCGCAACACCTACGACCGGCTTGGCATCCCCGAGGCCGAGAAGGCCCGGCTCATCTCCGGGGTGGCGGCGCAATACGAAAGTGAAGTGGTCTACCACAAGATTCGTGAGGACCTCGAGGCGCTCGGCGTGCTGTTCCTCGACACCGACACAGCGCTGCGCGAGCAGCCGGAGATGTTCAAGGAGTACTTCGGCTCGGTCATCCCGGTCGGCGACAACAAGTTCGCCGCGCTCAACACCGCGGTGTGGTCGGGTGGGTCGTTCATCTACGTGCCGAAGGGCGTCAAGGTCGACATCCCGCTGCAGGCCTACTTCCGGATCAACACCGAAAACATGGGCCAATTCGAGCGCACCCTGATCATCTGCGACGAGGGCTCCTCGGTGCACTACGTCGAGGGCTGCACGGCGCCGGTCTACTCGTCCGACTCGCTGCACTCGGCCGTCGTCGAGATCATCGTCAAGAAGGATGCGCACTGCCGCTACACGACCATCCAGAACTGGTCCAACAACGTCTACAACCTCGTCACCAAGCGCGCGACCTGCGCGGAGGGCGCGACGATGGAG
>JBDSAK010000365.1:0-3153 GCA_039922195.1 Mycobacteriales bacterium | reverse complement strand
GGTGTGAACCCCGCAGGCAGTTCCGGCTCGAGTGGCTGCGCGACGGGAAACTCCGGCGCGCGCGCCGGCTCGACGGGGGCGCCTGCACCGATCGGCCCGGTCAGAACGGGTAGCCCATGATCGACTTCTGGCTTGCGTTTCGCGGCACTGGGCTCGCGACTCGACGAACGTGCCATGTGATGCCCCTTCGCGACGGCCGCCACGCGGCGGATCGTTGGCTGCGGGCCGGGCTAGTCGTCCGGCCCACTCGTGCGGCGGTATGTCAGCACGCAGTCCGCCGCGTGTATGACCATGTCGTCGCCCGCGATCTCGACGGGCCAGGTCTCCAGTGCGTCGGTGGCGGTACTCAGCTCGATCTGTCCGTCACCGGTGATGCGCCAGGTGCCCGCGTCCCAGACCAGGAACCCTTGTTCGGGACGGCCTTTCCGGCCGAGATAGCGTCCGGCACCCGGCTCGACGACCGTGAGGTCCAGGACGTCGGGATAGTTGAGGTCTGCGGCCGTCGCGGCACACTTGTGCCAGCTGCCGCCCAAGTCCGCGGCGATCGGCGCGTCCGCGCCGGTGGCGTCGGTGTCTGACATGGCCACCCCCGTGGCTCGTGTACATCGCCACTCGCGGCGGCTGCGTACAGGTCAGAGTCAAGACCCGTGGGCGTGATACATCAATAGCCCCCCGGGAGTAAGTTTTCCGGCTGCCACGGCAACGCCTGCATCAGGTCACCGGGCGCAGGTCTAGCCGGTAGAGGTTGGTCTCGCGGCGGAGGAAGCCCAGGCGTTCGTACAACCGGTTGGCCGTGTTCCGGGCCGGTCGAGATGTCAGGTCCACCCAGTTCGCGCCCGCTTCGCCGGCCAGGAGCACGCCGACGTGCACCAGTTTCTCGCCGACTCCTCGGCCACGCTCCGACTCGTCGACGACGACATCCTCGATGCGGCAGATCATCCCCGACGGCACCGGCACCACCACGAGGGTCAGCATCCCGATCAGCTGCTTGGTGATCGCGTCACGGGCGAGGACCAGCCGGGTTGCCGGCGAGCGCACAATCGCTTCGACGTCGTCCGGGGTCAGCGCGGTGGCTGCCGACGTGAGCTGGCTGACCAGGCCGGTGATCTCCTGCGCCAGCTCAGCAGTGACCGACGCGGGGTCGAATACCTCCGCGATGTCGAATCCGCTGATGAACGTCATTCCAGCGGCGGGAGCTCGACCGGCGGCTCCGGCTCCAACGAAGGGGCGGCGACGCCGTCCCGTCGGGCCTTGTTCTGCCGCCGGGTCCAGTCGCGCATCCGTTGCGGGTAGCCCACGATCTGGACGTCGTACACCGGGATCGTCATCCGCCTGCCGAAGTCGGCGGCTGCACGCTCGTCCTCGATGCGCCGACGGGTCCACTCGCCGTCATGGGCGACCAGCGCCATGGTCGTCGTCGTGACCGTGGTGCGCGGCTCGACGAAACCTTCGACGCCGCGACGGCTCTGCGCGAACTGCTCGAGATGGCGTACGTCGTCGTTGACGGCCTCGCGCGTCGTACCCGCGCGCTTCCGTTTGAACAAGCCCACTGATCCCCCTCGAAGGCGTCGATGCCGGCGCACTCGACCGACCAACGATGGCAGAGACTATGGGGTTGCGCACTGGAGACGCTCCAGCCGTCTTTGGCGCGCGCTTGTGGACGTATACGGTTGGCGGCGCAGCGCCGCCACAAGCAGGTGCCCAGAACCGTGCGAGGAGCAGCCGTGCCGGAAGCCGATGGCATCGTCGACGTCGTCATTCTCGGAGGTGGCAGCGGTGGCTATGCCTGCGCGATCCGCGCCGCCGAGCTCGGGATGTCGGTCGCCCTCGTCGAGCGGTCGAAGCTCGGCGGGACCTGTCTGCACTGGGGCTGCATCCCGACCAAGGCGCTGCTGCACTCGGCCGAGCTCGTCGACCAGACCAAGGAAGCCGACAAGTACGGCGTCCGCGCAACCTTCGAGGGGGTCGACCTCGACGGCGTTCACGCCTACAAGGACCGCGTCGTCAGCCGGATGTTCAAGGGTCTGTCGGGACTGATCAAGAGCAAGGGCATCGACGTCGTCCAGGGCGACGGGCGGCTCTCGTCACCCACGTCCGTGACGGTGGCACTCGACGGCGGCGGCGAGCGCGTCATCGAGGCTCGGCACGTGGTGCTCGCGACAGGTTCGCGGCCGAAATCGCTTCCTGGCCTGGAGATCGACCACCAGCGGGTCATCACCAGCGACGATGCGCTCGGCTGGCAGAGCATCCCCACGTCGGTCGCCATCCTCGGCGCGGGTGCCATCGGCTGCGAGTTCGCGAGCGTGTGGCGCAGCTTCGGCGCCGAGGTGACGATCATCGAGGCGCTCCCCCACCTCGTGCCGCTCGAGGAAGAGTCCAGCTCCAAACTGCTCGAGCGCGCCTTCCGCCGCCGCGGGATCAACTTCGAGATCGGCGCGCGGTTCGAGAGCGTCAAGAGCAATGACTCCGGCGTGACGATCACGCTCGAGGGCGGCAAGACCATCGACGCCGAGATTCTCCTCGTCGCGGTGGGTCGCGGGCCGGTCAGTGAGGGTCTCGGGTACGCCGAAGCCGGCGTCGAGCTCCAGCGCGGCTACGTGATCGTCGACGACTACTGCCTGACCGCGGTGCCGACCATCAGCGCGATCGGCGACCTGATCCCGACCTTGCAGCTCGCGCACGTCGGGTTTGCCGAGGGCATCCTCGTCGCCGAGCGGCTGGCCGGCCTGAGCCCGGCGCCGATCGACTACGACGGCGTACCGCGCATCACCTACTGCGATCCCGAGGTCGCGAGCGTCGGCATCACCAGCACGGTGGCGGCCGAGCGCGGCTACGACGTGGTGACCAGCACGTACGACTTCGCCGGCAACGGCCGCGCGGTGATCCTCGGTGGTGCCGGCGCGATCACGCTGATCGCGCAGAAGGACGGCCCTGTCCTCGGCGTACACATGGTCGGCCCGCGCGTCGGCGACCTCATCGCCGAGGCGCAACTGATCACCAACTGGGAGGCTCTCCCCAGCGAGGTGGCCGAGCTCATCCACCCGCACCCGACCCTGTCCGAGGCACTGGGCGAAGCGCACCTCGCGCTGGCCGGCAAGCCGCTGCACTCCCACTCGTAGTTTCCAACTCGCGCCCATCAGCACAGGCCCAGTC
>JBDSAK010000364.1:0-3351 GCA_039922195.1 Mycobacteriales bacterium | reverse complement strand
GAAGATCAGGTCGGTCGCCCGGCCAAGCAGCCTGGGGCCGAGCACGGCGAACGTGACCTGGGTGATGCCGAGCAGGAAGACCAGCACGACTGTCGCCCGCTGCGGATGTAGCAATTCCAGCACCCGGCGGCTCGACCGCTTGAAGTCGAGCGGCTTCTCGGCCGAGATCCCGCCCATCATCGCGGCCGGGCCGCGGCCCATCATCGGACCACCGGCGCTGGGACCGGGCAGTCGCTTGGCGACGGCGGGCTCGTCGGGCGCGGGCCGCTGCGTCGGCGTACTCACGCGGCCTCTTCTTCGGTCAGCTGCGACAGGACGATTTCGCGGTAGGTCTCGTTAGCCTCCATCAGTTCGTGGTGCGTGCCGGCGCCGACGACGCGGCCCTCATCGAGTACGACGATCCGGTCAGCGCTGCGGATCGTGCTGACCCGCTGCGCGACGATGACGACGGTCGCGTCCGCGGTTTCGCGGGCTAGCGCGGCGCGCAGCGCGGCGTCGGTCGCGTAGTCGAGTGCCGAGAAGGAGTCGTCGAACAAGTAGATCTCGGGCCGGCGTACCAGGGCGCGGGCGATGGCGAGACGCTGCCGCTGACCGCCGGAAACGTTGGTGCCGCCCTGCGCGATCGGCGCGTCGAGACCGGCTGGCAGCGTGCGGACGAAGTCGGCCGCCTGCGCGGTCTCGAGCGCCTGCCAGAGCTCGTCGTCCGTCGCGTCAGCCTTGCCGTAGCGCAGGTTGGTCGCGACCGTCCCCGAGAACAGGTAAGGCTTCTGCGGCACGATGGCGACCGCCTTGGACAGCTCGGCGGGGTCGAGCTCGCGGATGTCGACTCCGTCGACGAGCACCCGGCCGGCGGTGACGTCCATCAGCCGCGGGATGAGATTGAGCAGCGTCGACTTCCCGCTGCCGGTGCTGCCGATGACCGCCGTGGTCTCCCCTGGCCGCGCGACGAGACTGACGGCCGTGACGACCGGTTGCTCGGCGCCTGGGTAGCGGAACTCGACGTCGACGAGCTCGAGCTCGCCGTGCGCGATGGTGCTGCTCACCGGCGTCGAGGGAGGTACGACGCTCGAGTCGGTGTCGAGCACTTCGACGATGCGCTCGGCACACACCTCGGCCCGCGGCACCATCATGAACATGAACGTCGCCATCATGACCGAGAACAGAATCTGCATCAGGTAGCTGATGAACGCCGTCAGGGCGCCGACCTCGATCGCGCCGCTCGCGATGCGCCTGCCACCGAACCAGATGACGGCGACAGTGGAGACGTTGAAGACCAGCATGACGGCTGGGAACATCAGCGACTGCCACCGGCCCGCGGCGAGCGACACGTCATGCAGGTCGCGGTTGGCCGCGCCGAAACGCGCCTGCTCATACCGGTCGCGGACGAACGCGCGGATCACCCGGATGCCGGTGATCTGCTCGCGAATGACCTTGTTGATCCGGTCGATCCGCTGCTGGGTAAGGATGAACAGCGGCCGCATCCGCGAGATGATGAAGGAGATCAGCACCGCGAGCACGGGAACGACGACGAGCAACAACGACGACAGTGGTACGTCGAGCCGCAGCGCCATGATGACGCCGCCGGCAGCCATGATCGGCGCCGACACCATCATGTTGAAGCCCATCAGCACGATCATCTGCACCTGCTGCACGTCGTTCGTGGTGCGGGTGATGAGTGACGGCGTACCGAACTGGCCGACCTCGCGCGCGGAGAACGTTTGGACCTGGTCGAAGACCGACGCGCGAACGTCGCGGCCGAGTGCCATCGCAGTGCGCGCGCCGAGGAACACCGCCGGAATCGCGCAGCCGATCTGCCCCAACGTCACGACGAGCATGATCGCGCCGAGCCGCATGATGTAGCCGGTGTCGCCCTTGACCACGCCGTTGTCGATGATGTCAGCGTTGAGGGTCGGCAACAGGAGCATCGCTATGGTCTGGCCGAGCTGCAAGAGGACGACCATTGCGATCGGACGCCGGTAGGGCCGGAGGTAGGTGCGCAGAATGCGCATCAACATGGCGGCTGCCTCGGCGTACGTCTCACCGTTGCACCGTACGTGACGGTCCGCCGAATCGCCTCATGCTTCGGGAGCTGCGAACCGGGGCGACGTCGAGGGTTACCGACCGGTGCTGGCTCTGGTCACAGCTGCGCGGGGGGCGATCTGCTCGGACACGAAGCGCGCGACAAGATCCGCGATCTCGTCTGGTCGGTCCTCCTGCAGGAAGTGGCTTGCGTTCGCCAGAATGTGAACGGCCCCGGGTGGAATGCGCAGGTCCTGCGCGAAGCGGTCTACGAGCCGCTCCGGCCGCAGGACCGGGTCGTCGGCGCCCCAGATGACCGTTGCCGGTACGTCGATCCGGCGCAGCGCATCGGCGTACCGCGGGAACTGCGCCATGAACGGCTCGAGATCCTGTGCGAACGCCCGCAAGGCCGACGTTCCGCCCTCGCGCAGGGCGTGCCAATGCACGTCGGTGGCCTCGCTACCCAGGCTCTTGCCGCGGTGCGTCAGACCCGACAGCATCCTGTGCACCAGCCGTTTTCCAATGGACGACTGCATCAGGCGCAACATGCCTGGGCCCATCGGCCCGCCCAGGGCACGAACATCCCGGGGCGGGTTGAACGCATCCGCGTAGGCGGTGGTGTTCAGCACCACCAAACCGGCGATCCGCTCAGGTCGCCGGTCAACCAGTTCGAAGCTCCACGGACCGCCTGCGTCGTGCACGACGAAGGTCGCCTGCGGCAGTTCCAAATGGTCGAGCAGTGCCACCAGCCGGTTGGCTTGTCGTCGCGTGGAGTAGACCGTGCGCTCGGAGGGTTTGTCGCTCGCGCCGAAGCCCAACAGGTCCGGGGCGATGGCGCGTACGCCGGCCGCGGCCAGTCGGACGGCCACCCCCCGATACAGCCAGGAGGAGGTCGGAATGCCGTGCACCAGCAGCACCGGTGTACCCTCTCGCGGCCCGACATCGAGAAAGGCAATCTTTCCGCCATCCACCGAGAGCCGCTGCAGAGCGGCGCGGTGGGCAACGAGGTGGGGCGGCACGGACTGGCTTCGATTCTTCAACTTCAACTCCCATTTCGGAATGCTCGTTCCACAACGAGAGGAATAGTAGACTGACCGTTACACAACTGTCAAAGGAGCCTCCCGTGGGTCGGCCGCGCGAGTTCGACATGGCCACGGCGCTCGACGCTGCCGTCGACGTCTTCTGGGAGCGGGGGTACGAATCGACGTCCGTCGCCGATCTTGAAATCGCGACCGGGTTGTCGCGCTCGAGTCTCTACCAGGCCTTTGGGAGCAAGCGCACCCTGTATCAGGCGTCGCTGGACCGATACAAGGAGAGGCAGATCTACCCGGC
>JBDSAK010000363.1:0-3537 GCA_039922195.1 Mycobacteriales bacterium | reverse complement strand
CGAGAGCGAGCGGGGTCGCTGGGACATCTTCTTTCCCGCTTTCGCCGCGGCGGTCGGCGGCGGCGGCCCGCTGCCGGTCGAGCCACGGGATGCAATCGCCAGCCTGACCCTGATCGAAGCGGCTCGGCACAGTGCGCATCGCGGCGAGATCGTCGCCGTACAGCAGTTCCGCTGACAGCCCGCAACGGGCGCCTCGCCCGCGCACCTGCGTATGCGGCAGCCCTGCTCGCCTTCGCCTCCGCCGCCGTGACCATCTACTGGACAGCCGGCGGCACGGCGCTGCTGAGGACCGTCGGCGGGCGTTTCGAGGACGCGGCCACCTCCGGCGGCTCCGCGGTTGTTGCCCTCGGGCTGGCGACGGCCGGCGCCAAGGTGCTGGCCGCACTGCTCGCGCTCGCGCTGGTCCAGCCGTGGGGCCAACGACTACCGCGCCGTGCGGTGACTGTCGCGGCGGCCGCCGCCGGCGTGGTGCTTTCCTTGTACGGCGGCGCGCTCGTCGTCGTCGGAGCGCTGGTGCTCGCCGGAGCGATCGAACCGGCCGGCGCCGTCGACCGCACCGCGCTGCGCTGGCACGTCGGCTTGTGGGACTTGTGGTTCCTGGCCTGGGGTCTGCTGTTGCTCCTGGCCGTCTGGGCCCGGCGGACTCGCGCTAACAGTTCGACGCGACCCACGCGTCCTGTTAGGAAAGCGCAATGAGCAAAGACCCGGCCGCCGGCATCGATCTGCGATCCCCGACCGCTGACGAGATGTTCAGCGTGCTGGCAGTGATCGAGCGTGCGTTCGGCGAGGATGTGCAACCGGCGTACGCCGAGCGGGAGCTCGCGCTGATGCCACCAGGCCGCGCGCTGGCGGCGTTCGACGGCACCGATGCCGTCGCCGGCGGAGGGATGTACGAGTTCGAGATGACCGTGCCCGGCGGGCCGACGCCGGTTGCCGGGGTCACCTGGGTGGGAGTGCTGCCGACGCACCGGCGCCGCGGCATCCTGTCGGCAATGATGCGCCGGCAATTGAGCGACCTGCACGAACAGCAGCGCGAACCGGTTGCCGCGCTGTGGGCGTCGGAGCCGGAGATCTACCGCCGGTTCGGCTACGGCAACGCGTCGAAGCGGCTCAACCTCAAGGTCCAATCGGGCCTGCCGTTCGTGCCCGGCGCACCGGCCGGGTCCCCGGGCCGGATGATCGGGGTCGAGCAGGCCCGCGAGACGCTGGCGCAGATCTACGACCGCGCACGACTCGCCCGGCCCGGCTTTGTCAGCAGGTCCACCGCCCGATGGGACAGCATCCTCGACGATTCCGAGCAGAGCCGCCGCGGCGCGGGTTCGCTCACCTGCGTTGTCCTCGAGAGCGGCGACGGCTACGTCCTCTACCGCACCAAGCCCGAGCAGCACGACGGCATCGCAGCGGGCAAGGTCACCGTGCGCGAACTGATCGCCGTTGATGGAGCGGCACACGCAGCGCTGTGGCGGTACCTGCTCGACATGGACTTGATCTCGACGGTCGAAGCGTGGAACGTCGCGATGGACGACCCGCTGCCGCATCTTGTCGCGAATGTACGCCGCCTACACCCGTCGTACAGCGACGCGCTGTGGGTCCGCATCGTCGACGTCGTACCCGCATTGGCTGCCCGCACCTACGCGAGCGCCGACTCGGTCGTCATCGAGGTAATCGACGTGGAATGCCCGTGGAACGCCGGGCGCTTCGCTCTCGACGTAGCCGGCCTGGATTCCCCCGGCGTCGTCGCGCGGACCGACCGATCCGCCGACATCACCCTCTCCGCAGTGGAGCTTGGGGCGGCGTACCTGGGCGGCACCCGGCTGCGCTCGCTCGCGGCCGCAGGATTTGTCGACGAGCACACACCGGGCGCCGTGACGCGTGCCGACCGGCTCTTCACCGGTGCGCTCGAGCCGTGGATCCCTGAGGTCTTCTAGCGCGTCAATCCGCTTGGCAGGTCGGGCACCAGTAGCTGTTGCGCGCGGCGAGCTCGGCCTTGCGGATCGGTGTTCCGCACAGTCGGCACGGCAGATCGGTGCGCCGGTAGACGTAGTGCGCATCCTCATCGCGCGCGGGGCCACTTCGGCGGGCGCGATGCTCGGGCTTGGTCGTCACGATGCGGCCCATGCGGACGCCGGCGCGCAACATGATGGTGATGGTGAGCCACAGTCGGTCGAACTCCTCACGCGTCAGGGCGTTCGCCGGCCGCAGTGGCGAAATGCCGTGCGCGAAGAGCGACTCGGCCCGGAACACGTTCCCGACGCCGGCCAGCACCGATTGATCCATGAGCACCGCACCGATCGGCGTGCTCCGCCGATGCAGTCTGGTCCACACCAGGTCGGGATCGGCCTTACGCCGCAAGGGATCCGGGCCAAGCCGCGCCATCACGCTACGGACGTCGGCCGCGGTCAACAGCTCGCAGGATGTCGCCCCGCGAAGGTCGGCGTACGCCTCATCGCTCTCCAGCCGCAACCGCAGGGCACCCTTCGCCGCCGGGGCCGGCTGCTGCCCGGTCGTGAACTTTCCATACAGGCCGAGGTGGATGTGCACGACGTGCCGCGATGCAAACTCGATGAACAAGTGCTTGCCGTACGCCGTCGCACGCGTCACGACGTCACCGTCGATCAGTGCGGCCGAGTCGGCGAATCGGCCCTGCGGGCTCGATGCGCGCACTGCGCTCCCGGCGAAGATCTCCGTGAGCGAGCGGGCCAGTCGATGCAGGGTGTGGCCTTCGGGCATGGCCTACTTCTGGCCGCCGTCGAGCACTTTGAGCATCCGCTTCAGCGCGACTTGCCGGTACGACGCGTCCATCAGTTCCGCGACCTCGGTCCAGTCGACGGGCGCGGCGGAGAGATCGAGAGCAAGCCAACCGGACGGCCCGAAGTACGGCGGCGAGAAGAACCTGTTGTCGGCGACGAGACCGCGCCGGTCGGCGGCGTCGGGTTTGAACAGGACGGATGCACCGGGCCGGTCGTGCGAGCCGAACACCGCGAACATCTTTGTCGGGCCGGCCCGGAACGTCGGCCGTCCCCAGGCCTCGACCTCGGTCGACTCCGGGAAGGCAAGGCAGACCGCGCGAAGCGCGGCCAGGTAGGGGTCATCGCCTTCGTACATCTTCGGATGTGCCATGCATCGGACCCTAGACCGAGTGCGGCCGCTGCTGCGCCAGGCGCCGACTCTTGCTGCCGTGCCTACTTGCCGGCGCCGGCGGTCAGCCCCCGAAGCAGGTAGCGCCGGCCGAACACGTACATCACCAGAACCGGCAGCGCGGACAGGACGACCGCCGCCATCAATCCGGGGATGTCGGTCCCGTACTGCCCCTGGAAGTTGTACAGACCGAGTGGGATGACCCGGCGGTTCTCGCTCTGCGTGAGGATGAGCGGGAACAGCACACCGTTCCATGCGCTGAGGCCGCTGAAGATGGCGATCGTCGTGACGCCGCCCCACGACAGCGGCACCACGAGCGTGCGGAATATCCGGCCGGTCTTTGCGCCGTCGACGGTCATTGCTTCGTACAACTCGCCGGGGATGTCGCGCAACGTGCTC
>JBDSAK010000362.1:0-6811 GCA_039922195.1 Mycobacteriales bacterium | reverse complement strand
TCCACCGTAGGTGCCGCCGAGCCCGCCGACATGAACGCTGTCCATCAACTCGGCTCGGCCGGTCACTGCGGCGAGGGGCAAGCCGGCCGCCAGCGACTTGGCCGAGGTGACCAGATCCGGCACCACTCCGTCCCACTCGCACGCGTAGAACTTCGACGTCCGCCCGAAGCCCGATTGGATCTCGTCGGCTACGAACAGGATCCCGTACCGCTCGCAGATCTCCTTGAGCCGCAGCAGAAATCCGGGCGGCGCGACATGGAAGCCGCCCTCGCCCTGAACCGGCTCGATGACCATCGCGGCGATCCGGTCGTCGCCGATCTGGGTGTGGATCGCGTCCTCGACATAGTCTGCGGCCGCGTGGCCGCAGGCCACCGAGTCATGGCCGACCGGGCACCGGTAGGCGTACGGGAAGGGCATCCGGTAGATCTCCGGCGATGCCGGCCCGAGTCCCGCCTTGTAGGGCATCGGCTTCGCGGTCATGGTCATGCCGAGCTGGGTGCGGCCATGGAAGGCGTGGTCGAAGACGATGATCCCGGGGCGGCCAGTGGCGTGGCGAGCGACCTTCACCGCGTTCTCCACGGCCTCGGCTCCGGAGTTGACGAGCACGGACTTCTTGGCGTGCGTCCCGGGCGTCACCCGGGCCAGCTCTTGGGCCAGCCGGGGATATCCGTCGTACATCGCCACGTGGAAGCAGCTATGGGCGAACCGCTCCAGTTGCGCCGCTGCCGCAGCCATCACCGCGGGATGCAGGTGCCCGACGTTGAGCACCCCCAGGCCCCCGGCGAAATCGAGGAACTGGTTGCCGTCGACATCGGTGAGCACCGAGCCCTCCGCCGACTCGACGAAGATCGGGTGCGTGTTGAACACCGCGCGCGGCACGAACTCGTCCACCCGCGCGCGCATCTCGATCGAGCGGGGACCGGGTACCGCCGTGACGAGTTTGGCGACAGTCATACGGGCTCCTATGCCTCGAAGATGACGAGCTTTTCGACGGTGAGTTCGCGCGCGGCGTACGCCGGACCCTCCCGGGTGTTGCCCGACTCGCCGACGCCGCCGTACGGCATCTGATCGGCCCGGAAGGTCGGCGTCTCGTTGATGAGTACGGCGCCCGCCCGCAGGTCGCGGGCCGCCCGCATGGCCACCGAGATGCTGCTCGTGAACACGGCGGCGTTGAGCCCGTACACCGAGTCGTTGGCTCGGGCCACCCCGTCGGCGACGCTGTCGCAGGGTTGGACGACCACGACGGGACCGAACACCTCGTCGGTGCACAGCCGCACGTTCGGCGAACCGCCCGCCACCACTGTCGGCCGCAACAGGTCGCCTTCGAGCGTGCCACCCGTCAGCACCTCCGCGCCGCCGCGGCGGGCCTCGTCGATCCACTCGACCACTCGATCGCGTTCGCTCGCCCTGATGAGGGGGCCGACGTCGGTGGACTCGTCGGCGGGATCTCCGAGGCGCAGTGCCTGCACGGCAGGCACGAGCAGATCGAGGAACGAGCGGTAGGCCGGCCCTTCGACGAAAACCCGCTGCACGGAGATGCAGGACTGGCCGGCATGGGTGAACCCACTCGCGGCAACCTTGCGCGCCGCGGCCGCGAGGTCGGCGTCCGCGGCCACCACCACCGGCGAATTGGACCCCAGCTCGAGCAGCACGTGCTTGCCGGTCGCCGCGGCAGCCAGCGAATGGCCGACGCGCGTCGAGCCGGTGAAGCTGACCACCGCAACATCAGGGTGCGTCGCCAGCGGCAGCGCCGTGGCCTCGCCCGTGCCGTTGACCAGGTTGATCCAGCCGGCGGGCACTTCCGCCTCAACCATGAGCCGGACCAGCCGCCCCGCCGAGAGCGGCGTCTTCTCCGCGGGTTTGAGCACCGTCGCGCAACCGGCGGCCAAGGCCGGAGCCAGCTTGTGCGCCACCAGGTTGAGCGGGAAGTTGAACGGGGTGATCGCGGCGAGGACGCCCCGCGGTTCGCGGAGGGTGAAAGCGAGCTTCCCCGCGCCGGCCGGGGCAGCATCCATCGGCACCGTCTCGCCCGTCATCGTCCTGGCGGTCGCGGCGGCAAACGTCCAGGTGCTGACCGCACGCTCGGCTTCGGCGCGAGCCGTCTTGATCGGCTTCCCGGACTCCGCGCAGATCTGCGCCGCGAACCCGTCGATGTCGGCTCGAATCAGCGCGGCGATCCGGTCACACAACGCCGCCCGCTCGTACGCCGGCAGCGGGCTGGCCATGGCCTGACCAGCGGCCGCGACGGCTGCGTTCACCTGCGCCGTGCCGCCGGCTGCGCACACCGCAAGCACGCGTCCGTCGTAGGGGTTGATCACCTCGAACGTGTCGCCGCTTGGCTCCTGCCAGGCGCCGCCGATGAAGTGGCCTTCAGTGCGCATTCGTCCTCCAGCTCATCCCGCGAAGCCCAGCCAGGCGGACCCCGTCAGTGTCCAACGAAGCGCCCCATCCACTGCGCGCGACGCGATGGCCGGCCCGTCCTGGCCTCGCTCGCGTCCGCTCCGGCCATCAGGCGGCGCCCGGCGTTGATGCCCAGCCAGCGCACCGGTTCTGGCTCCCAGAGCGGCGAGTGGTGACCGACCCACGGCAGTGTCGTGAGCTCGGTGCGCCGGCCACAGATCAGGTCGCGCAGGGTGCGGCCGGCGAGATTCGTCGTGGAGACGCCATCACCCACGTACCCGCCCGCCCAGCCGAGCCCGGTCGCGGGGTCGAACCCGACCGAGCTGTACCAGTCGCGCGGTACGCCGAGCGGGCCGCCCCACTGATGCGTGATCTGCGCGTCGGCCGCCGCCGGGAACATCCCGACGAGAGCGGCTCGGAGCTTGCCGAAGACGTCGGCGTCCCGGTCATATGCGGAGTGCACCCGGGACCCGAAATGGTAGGGAGCGCCGCGGCCGCCGAACGCGATCCGGTCGTCCTCGGTCCGTTGTGCGTAGACGATCAGGTGCCTGCCGTCGGACAGGGTTTCCCGGCTCCGCCAGCCGACCGAATCCCAGAACGAGGGAGGCAGCGGCTCCGTAGCGATCATCAACGAGTACACCGGAGCCAATCGTCGATGGTGCCCGGGAAGCGTTGCCGTGAAGCCCTCAGTAGCCCGGATGACCACGGGCGCGCGCAGCCGACCGGCCGGAGTATCGACCGCCCCCGGTGCGATCCGCAGCGCCGGCGACTGCTCGAAGATGCGTACGCCGCGGCGCTCGGCAGCGCCGGCCAACCCGCGGACCAGCCGGGCCGGGTCAAGGCTCGCGCAGTGCGGCGTGAAGGTGCCCCCGAGAACGCCCTGCGCACTGACCCGGCTGGTCGCTTCAGCCGCGGAGAGCCATCGCAGGTCATCGACCGTCGTACCCCACTTTCGTTCGACCTCGATGTCCGCCCGCAAGCGCGTCGCCTGGGCAGCGGACCGGGCCACGACGAGGGTGCCGCCCTTCGTGTATCCGCACTCGATTCCCTCCGCAGCCGCAACGGACCCGACTTCGTCCACCGTGGCATTCATCGCCTCTTGCATCTGACGGACCGCTGCCGCACCGCCGGTGCCGGCCAGCGCCTCACGGCTCGCGGCGAACAACGCGGAGCACCAGCCGCCGTTGCGTCCCGACGCGCCGAAACCGGCGATGTGCTTGTCGAGTACGGCGATGCTCAGGGAAGGCTTCGCTGCGGCCAGGTAGTAGGCGGTCCACAGACCCGTGAAGCCGGCCCCCACGATCGCCACGTCGACGACGAGATCCGCGTCGAGCGCCGGGCGCGGCTCGAGCGTCTCCGCCACCCCGTCCATCCAGAGCGACAGCGCCCGCCAGCGGCCGTCGTCCACTCGTCCTCCAGCCCTGTTGGCGGCGGATCCCATCGCCGCAGCAGCGATTCAACGCGGATTCACCTGCTGCTAGCTGGCTAGTGCAATCGGCTCGGCAAGCCCGAGCTCGCCGGGCTGCCGATCGCGACGCTCAGTGCGTCGTCGTGATCGTTGCGTTGCGGGCTGCCACGTCGCGTGTGCATCCGCTTACTCGCCTCGGTCAACACGGTCCGCAGTATCTGCTCGATCTCGGCGAACTGCTCTGGACCCGAGACGAGCGGGGGCGCCAACTGGATGACGGGGTCACCGCGGTCGTCGGCGCGGCAGATGAGTCCGGCCTCGAACAGGCGGCCGGACAAGAAGCCGCGCAGCAGCTCCTCGCTCTCTTCGTCGTTGAAGGTCTCGCGGGTGTCGCGGTCCTTGACGAGTTCGATGCCGTAGAAGTAACCGTCGCCGCGCACCTCACCGACGATCGGGATGTCCGACAGTGACTCGAGGCTGGCGCGGAACTCGCCCTCGTTGGCGCGCACTCCGGCGAGCAGGTCCTCGCGCTCGAAGATGTCGAGGTTGGCCATCGCGACGGCAGTGCTGACCGGATGGCCGGCGAAGGTGAAGCCGTGCAGGAAAGCCGACTGGCCCTCCAGGAAAGGCTCCATCAGCCGATCGGAGACGATCATGGCGCCAAGCGGCGAATAGCCGGATGTGAGGCCCTTGGCAACGGTGACGATGTCGGGCTGGTAGCCGTAGCGCTCACAGCCGAACATGTAGCCGAGCCGGCCGAACGCGCAGATGACCTCATCGGACACCAGCAGTACGCCGTACTTGTCGCAGATCCTGCGCAGCTCGGCGAAATACCCCTCCGGGGGCGGGAAACACCCACCGGCGTTCTGCACCGGTTCCACGAACACCGCCGCCACCGACTCCGGTCCCTCAGCGATGATGATGTCCTCGATCGTCGCGGCGCAGTCGAGCGTGCACGCCGGCTCCAACGCGCAGAATCGGCAGCGGTAGCGGTCAGTATTGGCCGCATGGAACGCACCCGGGACCAGCGGTTCGAACGGCGCGCGCAGGCCGGGAATCCCGGTGATCGACAGCGCGCCCATCGGGGTGCCGTGGTAGGCGACGTTGCGGGAGATCACCTTGTAGCGGCCGGGCTGTCCCTGTGTCCTGAAGTATTGCCGGGCCAGTTTCCACGCCGATTCAACAGCCTCCCCACCGCCCGTGGTGAAGAAGACACGGTTGAGGTCGCCAGGGGCCAGGCCCGCGACGCGGGAGGCGAGTTCGATGGCGTTCGGGTGCGCGTAGCTCCACACCGGGAAGTACGCGAGTTTCTCCGCCTGCGCGGCGGCGGCCTGGGCCAGTTCCTTGCGGCCGTGCCCGGCTTGTACGACGAAGAGTCCGGACAGCCCGTCGAGGTACTTCTTCCCGTTGACGTCCCAGACGTAGCAACCCGCACCGCGCTCGATGATCGGGATGTCGTGGTCGGCGTACGCCGACATCCTGGTGAAGTGCATCCACAGGTTGCGGCGCGCCATCTCCTGGAGCTCGGCGGGAGTACGCCGTGACGTCGGTAGCATTTCGGTGTCAGTCATCTGGTTCCCCATGTATAGGTCTGCTTGCGCAGCCGCAGGTAGACGAATGTCTCGGTTGCCCTGACGCCGGCGATCGAGCGGATCTTGTCGTTGAGAAGTGCGAGGAGATGGTCGTCGTCCTCGCAAACCACCTCGACCAGAAGATCGAACGAGCCAGCGCTGATCACGACGTAGTCGACCTCCGGGGTGGCCACCAATCGGTCGGCAACGGCGTTGAGGTCGCCCTCGACCCGCAGCCCGATGAGCGCCTGTCGGCGAAAACCCAGCGTCAGTGGGTCGGTCACCGCGACGATCTGCATGACGCCGGTCTCGATGAGTCGTTGCACCCGCTGGCGCACCGCCGCCTCGGAAAGCCCGACGGCCCGGGCGATCGTCGCGTACGGCCGGCGCCCGTCCTGCTGCAGCTGCTCGATGATGGCCTTGGCGGTGTCGTCCAGAACGACCGCGGTTGCTGCCTCGGTCGGCGCGCGCTGGGCGCTCGACGTCATTGACCGGCTCCTTAGGCGACAATCATTCTGGATGTGCTCGCTAACCACCCGCGATGGTGTCTGTGTTGACGCGGATTGGCAAGCGGATCCGTTGCGATAGCGTTGCTGCGCTACTGAAAAGCTTGCAGATGCGGTCCTGGTCTGCGAATCTCGGCACTCCTGACGGTTGCTTACGCACAGGTGGGAGACCTCTGGTGACTGGTCCGGCGCGGGTGGTCCGCAATTTCGTCGACAGCTCGTTCACCGACGCGGCCGACGGCCAGACCAGTGATCTGGTCGATCCCTGTACCGGGACCGTGTTCGGCACTGCGCCGCTGTCCACAGCAGCGGACGTCGACACGGCGTGCCTGGCGGCAGCGGCGGCGTTCGAGTCCTGGTCGCAGACGACGCCCGCCGAGCGCAGCCTTGCGCTGCTGCGGATCGCCGACGCTGTCGAGTCGCGAGCGAAGGAACTCGTCAGCGCGGAATGCGAGAACACCGGCAAGCCGGTTCTCGTCACCATGGCCGAGGAGATCCCGCCCATGGTGGACCAGATTCGCTTCTTCGCAGGCGCCGCGAGGATGCTCGAAGGCAAGTCGGCCGGCGAGTACATGGCCGGCCACACGTCGTTCGTCCGCCGCGAGCCCATCGGCGTGTGCGCGGCCGTGACGCCGTGGAACTACCCGATGATGATGGCGGTCTGGAAGTGGGCGCCCGCAATCGCGGCGGGTAACACGATGGTCCTCAAGCCGTCGGACACCACTCCGCTCACGGCAATGCTCATGGCCGAACTGATGGCGGAGTTCCTACCCCCTGGCGTCTTCAACGTCGTCTGCGGCGACCGGGAGACCGGGCGCGCTCTGGTGCGGCACCGCATCCCGCGCATGGTGTCGATCACCGGAAGTGTGCGCGCCGGCCGCGACGTTGCGCAGGCCGCCGCCGAGGACCTGAAGAAGGTGCACCTC
>JBDSAK010000361.1:0-2586 GCA_039922195.1 Mycobacteriales bacterium | reverse complement strand
GGCTGGTCGGCGACGGGCTTGCCGACGGCGACGGGTCCGACGGCGACGGGCTTGCTGAGGCGTTCCTAGTCGGGGAGGGGCTCGACGACTGGCCTGGTTTCGTCGACGGACCGGTTGTGCCACTGCTGGTGGGGCTGGGCCGGGTGGCCACGACCTCCGACGACGTGGCAGCGGGACCGGGGTTCGTCGTGCAACCGGCCAGCAGCAACGCGACCACAACGGCGACCGCCCCCGACATGCCCACTGCCTTGTGTCGATCTGATCGCACGCGTGCCTCGCTCCCTGGTCGGCTTCGCGCCGAAAGCGAAGCCCTGCTTGTCTGCCTGCCGGTGCGAGACCCCGGTGGCCAACGCTACGTGCAGACTAGGTGCCGTCGGCGCAGCACACCCGGGCCACGCACACCGGCCGGCCATTTCGTAATCAAGTCGTGTCCCGGGCGAGGCAGGGCCGTGACCTGCGGTCGTGCGCAACGGCGGGGCGTCCGGCCCGCCGGGGAGACTCGGTCCAGGAAGTCCAGGACCCACCGGGTCAGTAGTGCGGCGGCGTCGGCCGTCGCTCTTCGATGAGTTCGTTGAGGGTGCGTCGGGCTGCTTGGAACATGCCCGGGTTGGAGTGCTCGTAGTAGTGCAGGGCGCCGATCGCCTGCTCAAGGGCCCACCCTTTGGACCTGGTCCACGACTCGTCGTCGGGAGTCAGCTCTTCTCGCCAGATGCGGCGGCTCTCGCTGTCCAGGATGTGCCAGGCAGGCGTCAGGTCAGCGGCGGGATCGCCGGCGTGCGGCAATCCCAGATCGATGACGGCAGCCAGTCGGTCCGCGCGAGCGAGAAGGTTCGCAGCGAGCAGGTCGCCATGGATGAGCACCGGATCGTCGTCATGCGTGTGGGCACGCAGACATTCCTCCCAGATGGCCGTGACCGTGTCGGTGTCAACCAGGTGGCGACTCCTGGCGATCGAGTGGCGAACCCAGTCGTCCTTGTCGAGCAGCGGACCACCGCCGCGGCAGGCGCCGTCCCAGGTGCGGCCGTCGGTCGGTATGGCTCGGTACTCGCGGACGAAGGAAGCCAGGTCGCGAGCGAACCGATTGAGATCGGTGACGGCATCCTGACGCATCGTCTCGCCGGGCAGCCATCTCCAGACGGACCACCAGCCGGGATATCGAGTGTTCGGCTCACCGACACAGACCGGTTCGGGGACCTCCAGCGAGACCCGCGCCGAGATCGCCTTCGCGTGGGCGATCTCCCCGAAGATCTCCGCCCGGCGCAGCTCGTCCGCCGCGGGAACCAGGGGAAAGCGCGCAACGAGATCCTCGTCGAGGCGGAAGAGCGCAGTGACCGTGCCCGAGGACACGACGGGCCGAATCAGCGGATTTCTGATCTCGGGAAGCTGCGTGAGCAGCATGGCTCGCACATCATCCGTGCTGAGCTCGACCTGGCCCTCGTGCATCTTCACCCGGAGAGTCTCGCTCGCATGTGCGGGCCAGGCGAGCGTTTTTGCGCCGACGTCCTACTCTGACGGCCACGGCAGCGAGGCCTGCGCAACTCGCGCAATTTCGTCCTACTCGTACGAAACCCAGGCGCCCATCGAGGTTTTCAGCATCTCGAAGGCTTCAAACTCCGGCCCGGGAATTTGCTTGACCCCTTGTCCGTCGCACTGCGGAAGTGAGAAGTTGCCTTCGCTCGCTCCGGCCGTGCTGCCGGAGTCCTCGCTCGTTGCGATCACGTCGTCCGCGGCGGCGATCGCATCGTCGACCAGCAGTTGCCGCTCCTCGGGCAGAACTCCGAGGTATGACGGTGAGGTCGTGTCGACCGATTGCCTCATGAGCGTCCCGACCTTCGTCGCGACGACGACGCGTCTACCCTGCTCGCACGAGTGTTGGGCGCTGTCGACGAGCTTGCGTTGCTCGACGAACAGCGCGGACCAGGCGGCGACGGTACCCGCCGTGACGCCGACGCCGTCGACCTGGGAAGCCTCGACCGTACTCTGGGTGGGTCCGGCCTCGAGGGCGGTCGGGTTCGCACATCCGGTCAGCAGCACGACGACTGCGAGCGTTACGGCGAGAGCACGTTTATTCATGAACTTATCCAACACCACTGCCTGGCGACCGCTGCGCGCCGAAATCCGCTGAATTCGGACAATCCGAGTGCGAAACAATGCATCACGCACAGATGTTTCCGCAGCAGCGCCCGCCTACACCGGTCGCAGCCGCAGCTCCTGCATCCCGCCGTCGACCGCGAGCGAGATCCCTGTGGTCGATCCGGAGCGCGGGCTCGCGAGGTAGAGCACCGCGCCGGCGACCTCCTCCGGGTTCACCAGCCGGCCGTGCGGCTGGCGGGCGCTGAGCGCGGCCCGCTCGGCCACCGGATCGGCGGCCGACTCGAGCTCTTTCTTGTAGAGGACGTTGACGGCGCCTTCGGGCCCCATGACCGCCACCTCGGCCGTCGGCCAGGCGTAATTGATGTCGGTGCGGAGATGCTTGCTCGCCATCACACAGTAAGCCCCGCCGTAGGCTTTTCGCGTGATCACGGTCACCTTGGGCACCGTCGCTTCGGCGTACGCGTACAGCAGCTTCGCACCGTGCTTGATGAT
>JBDSAK010000360.1:0-6250 GCA_039922195.1 Mycobacteriales bacterium | reverse complement strand
GTCGGCGCGCGTGTCGTGCTCATGTGGGGCCCCGCGCTCTCCCGTATCGAACCCGCGGATGCAGTCAAAGCTCTATCCGAGGCGATGCGGCAGGCAGAGTCGTTTGCGCCGAGCGTGCTGCTGATCGAGCAGATTCACGAGATCGCGCCGCGCGACGATCCCAATCCACTGACGAGCGTCGTACTCGAGTTTGTCGGCAAGGCCGTCGCGGCCGGCCGAGTCGGCATCGTCTGCTCGACCGACAAACCGGAGGCGACGACGCCGCAGCTGCGGCTGCCGGGGTTGCTCGACCACGAGATTGCGGTGACGCTTCCGCACCGCGGTGACCGCCGGCGCATCCTCGAAGTACACACGCACCCGTTGCCCCTGGCGACCGACGTCGACCTCGACGACATCGCGCGCCGTACGCCGGGGTTCGTCGCGGCCGACCTCAGGGCGCTGTGTCACGAGGCCGCGTTGCGAGCAGCGCAACGGTTGACGCTGGCCGGCGCGCCGGCGGCGGCGCCGACCGTCACCACGACCGACTTCGCCGCGGCCCTCGAAGTCGTCCGGCCAAGTGCACTCGACAGCCGCGTCGAGCTGGGCGGGCTCACGCTCGCCGACGTCGGCGACATGGTGGAGACCAAACGGCTGCTGACCGAATCGGTGATCTGGCCACTGACCTACCCAGAGACCTTCGAGCGGCTCGGCGTACCGGCCCCGCACGGCGCTTTGCTCTACGGGCCCCCCGGCTGCGGAAAGACCTTTCTCGTCCGTGCACTCGCCAACGAAGCCGCCGCAAACTTCCTCTCGATCCGCGGCGCCGAACTGCTGTCGAAGTGGGTCGGCGAATCCGAGCGCGGCGTCCGCGAGCTGTTCCGCAAGGCACGCAGTGCGGCGCCCTCGATCATCTTCTTCGACGAGATCGACGCTCTCGCACCCCAGCGCGGGTCCGACGAGAACGGCACCACCGACCGAGTCGTCGCCCAGCTTCTCACCGAACTCGACGGCATCGAGGCACTGCGAGACGTGTACGTGCTGGCCGCGACCAACCGCCCCGACCTGATCGATGCGGCCCTGCTACGGCCCGGGCGACTCGACACGATGATCTACGTGCCCCCGCCGGACGCCGACGCGCGCGCCGCCATCCTGGTCACGGCGGCTCGGCGGATGCCCATCGCGGACGGCGTCGACCTCGCCGGATTCGCCCGACGTTGCGATGGCTTCTCGGCGGCCGATCTGCAAGCGCTCGCTCGGGAGGCCGCAATGACCGCGATGCGCGAGGACATCGCCTCGCCGACGGTGACCGCGGCGCACTTCACCGCGGCCCTCGGCGTCGTCCGGCCCAGTCTGAAAGCGGCGCAGGTCGCCGAGCTCGAAGCCTTCGCTGAACGCCGAAAGACGCGGGGTTAGCTACTTCCCGACGTACTCACGAGTCACGACCACGGTCAAGCCCTTGCCCGGAAGCGACTTCGGCCGCACCAGCATTCGCTGGACCCGTGGAACGTCACGCATCAATTGACGGGCGGAGGCTTCCTGCCCGGGCAGGTAGTAGACCGTCGTGACCTTGGGCTGGTAGGTCGTGCCGGAGATCGTCGGCACCGTCCAGCCAGCCGCCCGGAAGTCGTCGCGGGCGGTCGCCGCGAGCCCGGCGATCCGGGAGTTGTTGAGAACGGTCAGCGGGATGCGCAGCGCTGCCGCTTCGGCTTTGGTCGGCGCCGGTTCGGCGGGCGAGGACTCGGCCGACGCCGGCCCGGACTCTGCTGGCGGTGCTGGCGCCGGCTTGGCGGATGTGGCTTTGCCGGTCGACTTCGTGGTCGGTGCCTTGGTCGAGGAGGCGCTCGATGTCGAGCCAGGCCTCGCGGAGCTGGACGCCGACTTGGTGCGTGCGGCGGGAAGCGACGAATCGTCGACGTCGTCGCGCTGGATCCAGTTGATCGCCAGGATGCCACTGAGAATCACCGCGACGGCGACCAGTCCACCGACCACAGAGCGCGCGACACTCGGAACGAGCAAGCTGCGGTCGGGGGAACGATGCCCTGGGTTCAGGGTCTCCGACTCGGGCGCATCAGGGGACAGCGCGCCGGCCATGACGGTGGAGCCGGCGCTCAGGGAAGCAGGGCTGGCCGGCTGGCCGAAGCTCACCGGTTCGTCGAACGTGCCCATCGGCGGCATGACGTAGTGGTCGGTCGACGCCTCGTCGATCGGCGTACCCCAGGTGGTCAACGGCTGCGCGGCCGGTGCGGACGGCGGGGAGTTGCCCGGCGGCGGGTACTCCGCGGGAGGGGGCCACCCGGCGTCCGCAGACTCTGCGCGCGACGGGCGATGCTCGCTCGTGCTAGCTCTCCAGGCCGAGGCGGCGCGCCGAGCGGGCGCGCTGCCGGGTGGACCGGAGCCGGCGCAACCGCTTGACCAGCATCGGATCGTGCTCGAGCGACTCGGGCCGGTCGATCAGGGCGTTGAGCACTTGGTAGTAGCGAGTGGCCGACATGTCGAACAGCTCGCGGATTGCCTGCTCCTTCGCGCCGGCGTACTTCCACCACTGGCGCTCGAACGTCAGGATGTCGCGCTCACGCTCGGTAAGGTCGCCACCGGCGACGATGGGCTGCAGAACGGGTGCCGCGTCCAATGCGAACTCCTTACCGGCCACGAATGACATCCGTGTCATTCTGGCACGGCAGGCTGACAAAGCAAGGCAATCGCTGGGGAAACCGGCCGACTGATTCAGTGGGGATTGAGCGCTCCGCAGCGTGCTGCGTCACGGCATCCAGCAGTACGCCGCCGGCCCGGCCACGAAGCCCCGTCCAGGAACCGTGTTCTGCGTCAGCGGCTCTCAGCCGTCCAGCACCTGCTGCAAGACCGACTCGAGCATGGTGAAGAAGGACTCGCCACGGGCCTCGGACCGTCGCCCGAAGACAGTCGCCATCGCGAGCGCGACGTCGTTCATGCCGAGGTAGACATCCCGCAGCGCGAGGTACGCCGTTTCGGCCTCCTCGCGCCGCATCCTGTCGGAACTGCCGCCTTCGTGCGCCGCTGGGCCGAGTTCGAGCCCGAGAGCCGACTGCAGGTCCAGCCCAGCCGCCACCGCCAGCGCGTGGATGTCACGATCCGCCTGCGCGCGCAGGATCGCCAACGCTCGCAGGGCGCGCGCCAGCCGAGCCGGATCGGACTCCCGAGCCGACCCCACGACGTTCCTCCGTACGCGCGGTGCGGGTATCGAGTGCGCGCGGGGACCCGGCAGCCGGCAACCGCGGTCACGCTCTGTGCGTCTCATGACTTCTCCGTCCACCATGCATCGGCTTGCCTCACTCATGAAGACGCCGATCAGCCGGATGCATGACGTGGAACGGGGGTAGGTCCGCGACGTGACCGTTGCCGAGCCCGACCAGGAGCAGCCCGGGGCAATCACTGGTCCGCGCGCAGAGCCGGATGTCGCCGCACTGCAACCGATGGTGCGCCGCATCGTCGCCGCGCGGGTGTCGGAGCCGGCCGCCGTCGACGACCTCGTGCAAGAAACCCTCCTCCGGGTGCTGGCCGCAGCCGAGCGGATCAAGCCCGGGATGATCGAGCCCTACGCGATCGCCACCGCACGAAACCTCGTGGCGACGCGCTGGAAGGAGCAGGACACCCAGCGGCGCAACCAACACCGCGTCGTCGACCTCAACCTGCCGGACGCTCCGGATCAAGCGCTGTTGCAGCGCGAGGAGGCCGACGCGGTGGCGCAGGCGCTGACGCGGCTCACTCCCGATGAGCGCGAGATCCTGCTCGCCCACGAAGTCTCGGGGCAGGACACCAGGTCGCTGGCCGATCAACTTGGCTCGACGGCCGGCGCCGTGGCCGCGCAGCTGAACCGCACCCGGGCGCGCCTACGGGTCGAGTACCTGCTCGCCGTCGAACAGGCGGAGCCGACGAGCGAGCGATGCCGGACGGTGCTGTTCGCGCTGTCGAGTGGCGACCGCAGGCGGCAGAAGGACGTCGACGCGACAGGCCACCTGCTCGAATGCGAGTTGTGCGCCCGGATCAGCGAACCGCTGAAGGGCCGCGGCCAGCAACGTGACAACGAGCTGCGGATCGCGATCGTGTCCGACGCTGACATCGTCCAGGCGCGGCAGGGAGCACGAGAGCTGGCCGCTCGCGTCGGATTCACCCGCACCGACCTCACCGTCATCGCGACGGCGGTCTCCGAGATCGCCAGGAACATCGTGCGCTTCGCCGGATCCGGCGACGTACTCATCGACGTACTGGACGCGCCGCGGCGTGGAATCCGGATCGTCGCCCGGGACGCCGGGCCGGGGATCGCCAACCTCGAGGAAGCGCTCACCGACGGCTACAGCACGTACCACGGGCTGGGCCTCGGGCTGCCGGGTGCCCGGCGGCTGATGGACGAGTTCTCCGTTACATCCGAGATGGGTCGCGGAACCACAGTGACCATGACCAAATGGTGTCGGGAAGGCTGACATGGACGACAACGATTTGCTGGCTACTCACGCGACAGACGCATACACCCACCACGGCGACCCGGGCGTGGATGAACTGCTGCCGCAACTGGTCGCACACCTGCGCGAGCATCGGACGAAGCTGCGCCAGGAATGGGCGAGCCGGATCCACGAGGCGCACCTGCTCGACGCGATGACCCCGCAGGAGATGGCGGCGGAGACGACCTCGGTCTACGACAACTACGTCGAGGTACTCGAAACGGGCAGCGTCGAGGCGCTGCAGCACTACGCGCGCGACCTGTCCGAACGCATCATTCCGCGCGGCGTCGAGACGCACGAGGTGGTGGGCATCGTGTTGCTGCTCCGGGACGTGCTGGCCCGGTCGCTGTTCGAGAAGTACCAGCAGGAATTCCCCCTGCTCAACCGGGTGCTCGATGCCTACGAACCGGCGGCAAACCGCATTGCCAACACGGTGGCTGTCAGCTTCGTCGACGAGCGGGAGCGCGTCATCCGGCAGCAGCAGGACGCCATCCGCGAGCTGTCGACCCCGGTGCTGCCGGTCCGGGAGCGGCTGCTGGTGCTGCCGATCATCGGAGTCCTCGACACCGAACGCGCGCGGCAGCTGACCGAGCAGCTGCTGGCCGGCATCAGAACGCACCGCGCCAAGGTCGTCGTGATGGACATCACGGGTGCCCCCGACATCGACGAGTCGGTCGCCAATCACCTCGTGCGAACCGTCGACGCGTCTCGACTCATGGGCGCCAGCGTCATCATCACCGGGTTGTCGCCGGAAATCGCGCGAACGCTGGTGACCATCGGCGTCGACCTCAGCAAGATGAACACGTTCGGCGACCTGCAAGGTGGCCTGGAGGAAGCCGAGCGGCTTCTTGGCTACACGGTCACCCGCCGGGACGGTGCAGCCGGCTGATGGTCAGCGGACCGGCACTCGTCTCGATCCTGCGCCAAGGGTCTTACCTGATCGCGTCCATCCACACGGCGCTGGACGACTCGGAGATGATCCGGTTTCAGGGGGACCTCATCGAGCAGATCGGCCGCCACCGGTCGCGCGGCGTGATCATCGACGTCGCGGCCCTCGACGTCCTCGACTCGTTCGGCTCGCGCACCCTGAGCAACATTGCGGAGATGGCTCGCCTTCGTGGCGCCACGATCGTGCTCGTGGGCATCCAGCCTGACGTCGCGTTCGCCATGGTCCTGCTGGGCATGGGGACGGGTTCGATCGAGACCGCGCTCGACCTCGAGGAGGGCCTGGCCTACCTGGATCGCACCGTCGGCAAGCCGACGTCCGCGACGACGAGATAGTCGAGCCAGACGATGCGGAGCCTGGCGGACGTCCAGCGCGACTACCGCGCCGCCTTCCTGCGCTACCTGCCACGACGCGAGGAAGTCGCGCTCCGCGCCGGCTACGAGCTCGGGCGGGCGGCCGTGCATGACGGCGTGAGCGTCCTCGAACTCGCGCGCATGCACCATGACGTTCTCGTCGGCGTACTGGAGAACACGTCGCCGGACGACGTCGCCGCGGTGGCGACCGGCGCGTCCGAGTTCTTCCTCGAGGTCTTGGCGACGTTCGACATGGCGCAACGGACACGGCACCAGCGCTAGCTGCACTGCCCCCACCGCCCGTCTGGACGGCTACGCGTCGCCGACATGACGCGGATTCCGGCCCTTTTTCGGCTGATTGCAGCGTTTTCGGCCGTTTTCCACGCGTCATGTGGGCCCCGGACCGGCGTCTTCATTGGCGCAAGGGCAGACGGGCGCGCCGAAGGGCGTGGCCAAGGACGAACTAGCGCAACCACAAGCGGTCCGCGAGACGTCGC
>JBDSAK010000359.1:0-4180 GCA_039922195.1 Mycobacteriales bacterium | reverse complement strand
CGGGTCACGCGCGACCTGCTGAGCCGCACGCCGCAGCAGCGACTCGAGTACGCCGTGATGCATCCGGGTCGTGCCGATGTCATCGGCGGCGGCGCACTGATCCTGCGTCGCATCATGGAGCGCGTGGGTATGGCCGAAGTGCTCGCCAGCGAGAGTGACATCCTGGACGGGATCGCGCTGTCCCTGGTGTGATCCGGGCTAACGCTGCCGACACCCGGCAGGGGACGGAGTCTCGACATGGGCGAGTTGGTGACGTTCGCGAGCAACGGCGACCAGACGCAGGGCTATCTGGCGCTTCCCGAAAGCGGCAAGGGGCCGGGTGTCGTCGTGATCCAGGAGTGGTGGGGCCTGGTACCGCATATCCGCGACCTGGCCGACCGTTTTGCCGCGGAGGGCTTCATCGCGCTCGCCCCGGATCTATATCGCGGTGAGACGGCCAGCGAGCCCGACGAGGCGGCGAAACGCGCGATGGCCCTCGACCGGGCGCGCGCGGCGAGGGACATCGCGGGCGCGGCTGCACATCTCACCGGCTGGGCCGACGTGCTCTCCGAGCACGTCGCGACGGTCGGCTTCTGCATGGGCGGCAGCCTGGCGATCTGGTCGGCCGAGGCGTCCGACCGCATCAGCACAATGGTCGGTTTCTACCCGGCGATGCGGTGGGACGACTTCGCGCCGGAGCCGGCTGACTACGGCGGCACCTTCGTGCAGCTGCACCTCGACGAGCACGAGGGTGGCAGCACCGCGGAGGGCGTCGCTAGCGCGATGGAGGCACTCCGCGCCGCGGGCGCTCACGTCGACGCGTACGACTATCCCGGGACCGGGCATGCCTTCTTCAACGACGACAGGCCGGAGGTCTACGACGCCGACGCGGCTGCGCTCGCGTGGTCGCGCACCCTCGATTTCCTGCGCACGCACGTCAGCTGAGTCCTCGTCGCGATCTTGTCAGGGTGTAGTCAAGGGTTTCCCCCGATGTCCTGTGGCGCGTCCGGATCGGTACGCTGCCGTAGCGCAGTCCGCGCGACCCGCACGACGTGGGAGTACCGTTGTCAGTCATCGAGGTCGAGGGTCTGCGAAAGACCTTCAAACGAGCGCGCCGAGCCCCGCAAACGGCGGTCGACGGTCTGACTCTCGAGGTACCCGAAGGTGGAGTGTTCGGCTTCCTCGGCCCCAACGGATCGGGCAAGACGACCACGATCCGCCTGCTGCTCGGCCTCGTGCACGCCAACGCGGGGAGCATGCGCGTGCTCGGTCAGCCCGTGCCGCAGGCGCTCCCGGACGTGCTGCCAGGCATTGGCGCGCTCGTCGAGACGCCGATCTTCTTCCCGCAGTTCTCCGGCCGGCGCAACCTGCAGTTGCTTGCCGGAGTGGCCGGCGTACCTGATTCGCGGATCGACGAGGTGCTCGAGCTGGTCGGCTTGACCGACCGTCAACGCGACCGGGTCAAGGGGTACTCGCTCGGCATGCGACAGCGGCTCGGTATCGCCGCCGCACTCTTGAAGAAGCCGAAGCTGCTGATCCTGGACGAGCCGAGCAACGGCCTGGACCCTGCGGGCATCCGCGAGATGCGCGAGTTCATTCGCGGCCTGGGGGCCAGTGGCGAGGTCACGGTGTTCTTGTCCTCGCATCTTCTCGGCGAGGTCCAGCAGATCTGCGACCGCGTCGCCATCATCAGCCGCGGCAAACTCATCACGACGGGTACGACGGCGGAGGTGCTGGCCGCCGGCTCGTCGACGAACGACGTACGGGTGCGCGTCTCCGACCTCAGCGCTGCCGATGCGATCCTGCGCGCCGCCGGCATGGAGCTGCAGCCGCAGAGCGACCATCTCGTCGTCTGCGGCGCGGACGACCCAGCGCTGATCACCAGGCTCCTCGCGGATCAGGGGCACTACGTGAGCGAGCTCGTGCCGATCGCCGCTGACCTCGAGACCGTTTTCCTCGCACTGACCGGCGAACCGACCGAGTCCGCCGCTGTTGACATCGAGCCGGCAGGAGCAGCCACGTGAGGCGGCTATTGGGAGTTGAGCTGCTGCGCTTCCGCAGCCGTCGGGCAATGAAGGTCATGTGCATCGGGTCGCTGTTGCTTGTCGTGTTCATCATGTTCGTTCAGTTCCTCACCCACACCAAGAGCGATGGATCCGAAGTCGAACGGTTCCGAGCGAATCGCGCAGCGTCGTACGAGCAGGCGCGGACGCAGCTCACCGACCAGCTGGCCCAGCTGGAGAACGATCCGAACTTCCCGCCAGCAGAACTGGAGCGCATGCGGAGCAGGGTCGACTCGGTCACCCGCGAGCAGTACCTCGCCGGACAGGACTTCTCGTGCGATGACTGCCGGCAATCGCCGGGCACCGACGACTACAACGCCGCCAGCGACATGAAGGAAGGCGTCAAGGCCATCGGATTCATCTTCGCCTTCGCGGCCTTCCTCGTTGGTGCGACTGCCGCGGGGGCCGAGTGGAACCACGGCACGATGCAGTCCCTGCTGTTCTGGGAGTCGCGTCGAGTCCGGGTGATCCTCGCGAAGGTGGCTGCCGTCGTGATTTCCATGGTCGCCGTGGCAGCACTGGCGCAGCTTGTCGGTCACGCACTCAGCGTCCTCGTCGGCAAGCTGCGCGGGACCACCGCCGGGATGACGAGCGGCTGGTGGCAGAGCCAGGTGATCACCACCGGCCGCGGGCTCGGACTGGTCGCGTTCGCAGCCGCTCTCGGCTTCGCGCTCGCCTTCGCGACGCGCAATACCGGCTTCGCATTCGGCGTCGCGTTCGTCTACTTCGCGATCATCCAGCAGCTGCTGGTCGGCTGGAAGCCGTGGTTGATCCGCTACGTCCTCATCGGGCCGATGGCGGCCTGGATGAACAACGGATTCCGGGAGGAGATCGGCGGCCGCAACGGGCCCAACGGTGAGTGGATCCCCAACATCGTCTCGATGTCGGCGCGGTACGGCGGGTTCGCGCTGCTCATCTACGCCGTTGTCGCTGTGGCGCTCGCCGCTGCCTGGTTCAGGGCTCGCGACGTCACCTAGCGGATGACGCATGTCCAACCCGGCTCCGGCCACCCCGCGGAGGTAGCGAAGGCCTCTACCCCGGTGGCCAACCACGCCGACGACGTGCGTGTGCTTGCCGCTGACTCCGCTGACGTGACGGAGCTGTCGGCTCGTACGTCGGTCTGCTCGGCCTGTCCGCGGCTCGTCGCCTGGCGCGAGCAGGTCGCGACCGAGAAGCGAGCGTCCTTTCGCGACGAGCAGTACTGGGGCCGGCCCGTCCCGTCGTGGGGGCCGGGGGGTGCGCGGATCATGGTGATCGGACTCGCTCCCGCCGCCCACGGCGGCAACCGGACCGGCCGCATCTTCACCGGCGACCGCTCCGGCGACTGGTTGTTCGCTGCGCTCTACCGCGCGGGCCTCGCGTCACAGCCCACGTCGACTCACGCGGGCGACGGGCTGCAGTTGATCGACACCCGCGTCGTCGCGGCGGTGCACTGCGCGCCGCCTGCCAACGCGCCGACGCCCGCCGAGCGCGACGCCTGCCGGCCGTGGCTCGTGCGGGATCTGGAGCTCCTCACACCAACGCTGCGGGCGATCGTCGTACTCGGTGGGTTCGCCTGGCAGTCACTCTGGCCCGCGCTCGCCGCCGCCGGCTTTGCCGTGCCACCCCGCCGCCCCGGCTTCGGGCACGGCGCGGAGGTGCGGCTCGCACCGGGCGGGCCGACCGTCGTCGGCTGTTTTCACCCCAGCCAGCAGAACACTTTCACCGGAAAACTGACCGCTGAGATGACCGACACAGTGCTCGCTCGCGCCGCCGAAATCGCTCGCGCCCAAAGATGATCACTTTGTCAAACCTCTAGCTGGATCGCCCGCTCGAAACCAGCTCAGGTTTTGTCAAAGTGATCGTCTAGGGTCGAGGCGTGGCGAAGAAGCGGATCCTGATCGCGGGTGGCGGGTACGTCGGGCTCTACGCAGCCCTCGAGCTGCAGCGCACGGTGGGGCGCGGCGTCGAGATCACGCTGGTCAGCCCCGAGAGCTACATGACCTATCAGCCGTTCCTGCCGGAGGCGGCCGCGGGCTCGCTCGAACCGCGGCACGTCGTCGTACCGTTGCGCCGGGTCCTGCCGAAGGTGCGCGTCGTCAACGGATCACTGGTCGGCGTCGATCACGCTGCTCGGCGCGCGACGGTCGAGCCGCTGG
>JBDSAK010000358.1:0-7370 GCA_039922195.1 Mycobacteriales bacterium | reverse complement strand
TTCGACGTACCCGTCGGTGACGCCGGACGCGCGGTGACGACCATCGAGGATCAGGGAGAGCCATTGGCGGTCCTCGTGCACGATGTCGTGGTTCTCGACGATCCTCGCTTGGTGGCTGGTGTCACGGCAGCCGCGCAACTCGCTGTCGCCAATGCGCGCATGCAGGCGCAGGTGCAAGCGCGGGTGGCGGAACTGGCCGCGTCGCGCCGCCGGATCGTCGAAGCCGGAGATGAACAGCGCCGCCGGCTCGCGGCCGAGCTCTCGTCCGGCGCCGAACAGCGGCTGGTGGATGTCGACCGGCTGCTGGGCGACCTGGCGGCGGCGGCTGACGGGGCGGCGCCGGTGGGGTTGAGCGAGCTGCAGGCAGAGGTGCGCGGTGCGCTCGCGGAACTCGATGAGTTCGCCCAAGGGATCAGGCCGTCTGCTCTCGGGGCCGGCGGTCTGCGCGCCGCCATCCCGGTCCTCGCCGCACGGGCGACGGTGCCGGTCGCTGTCGAGGTGAGCGTCGGCCGCCTTCCGCCGGCGGTCGAGTCCGCCATCTTCTTCTTCTGCTCCGAGTCGCTGGCGAACGTTGCGAAGCACGCGCACGCGACGCGTGCTTCGGTGGACGTCGTCGGCGTTGAGGGCCACGTGGTGGCGACTGTCGACGACGACGGTGTCGGCGGCGCCGATCCTCGCGGCTCGGGACTGCGCGGGCTCGCGGACCGGGTCGAGGCTCTCGGCGGAACGATGGACGTCGCCGACGCGGCCGGCGGCGGCACCCGGCTGACCGCCAGCATGCCGACAGCAGCCGACGGTGAGGGGACCGGATGAAGGTCGTGATCGCGGACGACTCGATGCTGCTGCGCGAAGGCCTCGCGCGCCTGCTCACCGACGCCGGACTGGAGGTGGTCGCGACCGCTGAAGACGCGCCGGCGCTCTTTCGCGAAGTCGAACTCACCCGGCCCGACGCCGTCATCGTCGACATCAAGATGCCGCCCACGCACACCGACGAGGGCATCACCGCCGCGCGCCGGATCAGGAACGACTATCCAGGAGTCGGCGTACTCGTGCTGTCCCAATACCTCGAATCCGAGTACGCGATGCGGCTGATCACCGATGCGCCGCAGCACGTCGGATACCTGCTCAAGGAGCGGGTCTCCGAAGTCGCGGTGCTCGTCGACGCCCTCAAGCGCCTGGTCGAAGGCGAATGCGTCATCGACCCGACCATCGTCTCCCGGTTGATGCGCCGGCAGCAGAATCCGGGACCACTCGACGCCCTGACCGTCCGAGAGCGCGAGGTGCTCGCGCTGATCGCCGAGGGCCGCTCCAACGGAGCGATCGCGCAGCGGCTCGTGATGAGCCCGAAGACCCTCGAGGCGCATGTGCGCCAGATCCTGCAGAAGCTCGATCTGCATGAGTCACACGACGACCACCGACGTGTCCTCGCAGTACTGGCCTACCTGCGTTCAACCACCTGAGTGGCGGGGACTGGGCGAATGCTGCACTTGCAAGATCAGGTGCCCCCGCGTGCCCGATCTTTTGGCCATTTCTGTTGTGCTTCTCGGCTGACGCGGAGCATTTGGGGTAGCGCACTGCCTACCGGCGGCTTTGGGCACTCACCCCATCGTGGCACCATGTCGCGATGCAGCGACAGGAGATCGCAGCCGCGATTGCGGCGGCGCATTCGGTCGCGTGCGTCGTCGTTGGGAGCGCCGCGCTGCGCATGCAGGGCGTCGACATCACCGCAAGAGATCTCGACTTGGTCGTTGCCCCTGCGCAGCAGAATTTGGACCGCCTCACTGGCATGCTCGCGAACTGGGGCGTACTCCGAAGGCCCTCCGACCGCGCCCTCCGTGAACTGGACATCATCACGCTGGAGTCTTCCTTCGGACCGATCGACCTTCTGCTCCGGACAGGTCGTGAACGGTACGCGGCTCTGCGTTCCAGCGCGGTCACGAAGACCGTCGCCGACGTTCGCATCACCCTCGCGTCCGTGGCTGACTGCTGGTCACTACGGCAGGAGTTCGGTAAGGGAAGCGCGTGAGCGAGCGGACGGGCCTGAGCGACATGGAGCTCGCGGTGCTCTTCGCGGCCGATGGTGCGGGTGACGGGCAGTACCGCAGAAGCGTGGACGTCCTCGCGGATCTGCATGCGGCGACTGGGCTTGGGCCTGCGCATGCGTATCCGCTACTCGTCGACCTCGCGGTGCCGTGGAAGCTTCTCGATCCGCTGATCGACACGAACGGGAACTTCGGCACTCCCGGCAACGACCCGCCCGCGCACCCGCGCTACACCGAGTGCCGGCCAAGCCGGCTCGGTCAGCTGGCACTCGCGGTGGAACGCGGCGACGTCGCACCGCTGCCGATCGGTCTCGCCATCGGGACGTTGCACGCCGGCGGCTCACGTCCACCGCTGCCTGCACCCGCCGTCGCTGACGCCCTCTCCGCACTGATCGCGTCGGACGGTGCAGTAGCCGACGAATGGCTTTCGGACTGTTTCTGGCCGTTGGTGCTGCCCGGCGGCTGCGAGGTGCTGGGCGATCGCGAAGCCTTCGAAAGCGGCGCGCGCACGACACTGCGCCTGCGCGCTGGAATCACGCGTGAGCCGACCCGCCGGCAGCCCACCAGCTCAACCCTCGTCATCACCGCGTTGCCGTACGACGTCAACCCCGACGACCTCATGCTCAGACTCGCGCAGACGAGTCGCCATCGGCACGTCCCCGACGAGTTCCCTGAGCTCGCCGCGCTGCTTGCGGGCTCCGTCGTCGACGTGCGCGACGAGAGCAGCGCGCGCGCTGGGATGCGGATCGTGGTCGAAGCGCTGGGCGAAGTCGAAGCCGAGCACATGCTCCGAAGCATCTGGGGTGTGGAGCGCGACCTCGAGGTGGAGTTCCCTGCCGGTCCCGCCCTTGCAATAAGGCGATTCTGGGCGGCGGCGCGCGGCGCGGACCTGACGGCGGCGGTCGCGCGGCTACGCGTCGCTGGCGCCGGCTGATTGTCCGGACACAGGTCGGCGGCACGAGTCGGTCATGCCCATGCACGAGTCCAGGGGCTGTGCAGGTCCAAGGTCGAGCTCGCGTAGTGCCGAGTGGTAACGGTGCCGCGTCCGCCTTTGTAGGATGCGAAAAGTGACTGCAGATCGCCCGCCCACGACCGCGCTCGGTCCTGCGAAGCGTATTCGCGACCTACGATCGCCAGGTCGTCCGTCGCGCATGCTGCCGCCGTTGGTCGTCGTACCGCTGGTGCTCGGGCTGATGGGCTGTTCGAGTGGTGCCCGCGAGGTTCAGCCACCTTCGCCAACCGCGCCGCCGCCGCTGGACACACCGCAGACGGGGCTGCCGCAACAGACTGGTCACCTGCTCGTGCAGGCTCTCAGCGCGCGCTGCGGCATCATCACGGTCACCGGCACGCACGCCGAGTTCACTCCGGAGCACCCGCTCTGCAAAGTTCGGGTGCGCGTCACGTCGAACGACTCGTCATTTCACACGTTCGACATCGCGGAGCAACGCCTGGTTCTCGCCGACGGGACCCTCGTCGCTACGCACCCAGACGCGATGAACATCAAGCGCCAACCCAGGTCCGTCGAACTCGGCGCGCGGAACGCCCATGAGCTCGATCTCTGGTTCTCACCGCAATCCGCCAGTCCCGCAAGCGGCTTGCGGCTCGTGGGGGATCACGACACCAATCCGCTGGCAACCGCCGGCCAGACGGACGCCGTCGTCCTGCCGCTGGAGCTGCCCGGCGCGACGACGGGCGCTCAGGAATCGACGCCGCGCTGACGTGAGACGCCGCAAGAGGCATCTCGCGCTCACAGGTCCTTGGCGAGCACGACGAACTCGAGATCGTCCCGACGGGGAATGCCGAAGTGCGGGTCAGTCTGCGGAAACGGCTGCAGCTGACCGGTGTTCCAGTAGCCGCGACGCTCGTAGAACGCGATCAATTCGGTTCGCAACGTCAGGACCGTCATCTGCACGCGCTGCAGACCGAGTGATCGCGCGCGCGCCTCCGCTTCGCGGAGCAGTGCCGATCCGACACCGCAGCCCTGCAGCGTCGGTCGCACCGCGAAAAGCCCGAAGTAGGCATAGCCCACCTTCGACTCCAGGGAGCAGCAGCCGACGATCCCGTCAGCTGTCTCGGCAACGACGACGTGGGGCAACAACGTGCGCACTTCGTCGTCGTCGGTGCGTTGCCCGTCCAGCAGGTCCGCCTCCGTCGTCCAGCCGGCACGGCTGGACTCCCCGCGGTACGCCGACTCGACGAGTTCGACAATCGCCTGGACGTCGTCGGGTGCGGCGGCTCGCAGTTGCATCAGCACAGTGAACCCGAATCGCCCTCCCCAAGCCCCCACGACAAGCCGGTTGCGGCCGCCGGCCTTCGCCGCAGGAGATCAGCCGGCCGGCTCCGGAACGACCGGTATGCCGATGGTGCCGGCGTCGCCGTACGTGATCGTGATGCTGGTGAACCCGAGTGACTGCATCAGCGATGTGAGCATCGCAGTGGTGTTGGCCTCAGCTCGGGCAACGATGCCGTCTGTCCCCCCCGCCGCTGCGACCATCTTTTGCTCGGCGAGTTTGTAGAACTCCTGCTCGCCGCCGGGGTTGCTGCTGAAGACGTCGCCAATGCGGTCGAGCGCGCCGCGCTTGTGCTCATAGACGTAGCTGCCGTTCGGGTCGACGCTCACCTGGCCGAGGCGCGCGTGCGGCAGCCGCAGGGTGACGGTCCTTCGGTCCTCGGACATCGTGACCGCGGCGGGCGTGAGGCCGGTGAAGTCGACGACGCCGTCCACGGTCCCGGCAGCGACGAACAACGTGCGCTCGCCCTTCAGGAAACTCGGGAAGTACTTGGCGTCCTTCTCGACGTCGATGATCACTTCGAAGTGACCGGTCGCGGCGCGGTACTCGTGCAAGTCCTCGAGCGCCTTGAGAACCGGAGGGGCGCTGCGGTCGACGGTCTTGGTAGTGAGCGGATTCTTCGCGAAGGGAAACCAGTTCGGCATCTTCAGCGCGCCGACCGCGAACAGGGCAGCGACGACGGCGATCACCGCAAGCAGTCGACCGCCTCGGCTGCGCCGCTGGCGCGCCTCGGGTCGAGGGGGCGAAAACTGGACCGTTGCGGCCATTGCTGGGCCTCCGCCTCTGTGGCAAGCGCGTGCGCGCTCCCCTACTCAACCTTGGACTTGCCCGCTGTGTCCCCGTTTCACTCGGTTACCAGTCGATCCGGAGGAACATCGAGTCCCCGATGGCCTTGTCGACCACGCTCGTTTCGCCGAAGTCAGGCACGATCGCCTGCCGAATCCGGCCTTCACGTTCCGGGCCGGCCTCCAGGAACATCACAAGCCCGCGCCGGTCGGCCGTCACCACTGTCGCTGGTCGGTCGGTGATAGAGACCAGGGCGCCGGTCCTCCGGTCGCGCAACGCCAGCCTCTCCGTCGGCTGTGTGATCACACCGTGGCAGCAATGCCCGACGAGCAGCAGCTGCTCGCCGGCGTATTCCAGTTGGTAGAACCGCTCGCGGAAGTCATGGAGCACCGGGATGTCCTGCGCCGCGTCGAGATCACCCACCGGCGCGTTCAGCACCAGCAGCTTGTACTCGTAGCCCCCGAATCCGGTGAGCGTCACGGCGATGGCCTGCCCGTCCGGCCGCCAGTCCAGGTCGATGACACGGTTGTTGTCGCGGTCGGCCGTCCCGGTGCCCGCGGGTGTCCAGGCGACCGGCTTGCCGGTGTCCGCGTCGTAGACGGCGACACCGTCCGAGATCGCATTGCCAGGACCACAACCGGTGCCCCGTACGGCGACGCGCTGGCCGGAGCGACTGACGACCGGCTGCAGTCCGCCCGCGAAAAGTTCCGGCTGCCCGAATTCGAGACGAAGACGCCAGATCTTCGGGCAGGTGCCGTCGTCGCGGTCGAAGTACATGATCCCGTTCGGGCCGTCCCAGGAGATGTCCCGCACCGGCTCGCCGGGCTGGTGGGTGACCAGCACGCGGAGGGTACGGCCGGTGCTGGCGTCGACGAGCACGATGTCGCCGCCGGGCGTCAGCGCCCCGAGTGCGAAGCGGTAGTCGATGCCGGCCCCAGGGGAAGGTGTCGGCAACGACGAGGCCACCTGTGAGGGGACGACGGTCAGCCGGGGCCGCGGGACGGCGCTGCTGCCGGTCGGCGTCGGCCTCGGCGTCGGACGCGGGGTCGGGGTGGGAGTCGGTGGCGGTGTTGGCGCCGGTGTCGGCACGGGCTTCTTCGGGCCACCCAGGGCGGCGATGCCGATGTTGATGACGATCAGCGCGAGGAGGGCGACCACGACACCGGACAGGATGCGCCGGGCGCGGTCGCGGGCGTGGAAATCGACGCCGTCGTCCGCATCCTCGTCGCCGAAGTAGGTCATGACGAGGGGATGCTGCGCAGATCCCGGATGGTTTCGACAACTAGCCGCGTCATCGGCCTGAGCACCGGCAATCGCGAGATCGAGATGAGCTTGTCCACGAGCGGTGTCGTCCGATCGATCAACGTGTACGTGCGCGCAGTCCCCGGTGAATCATCGTGCACCCAGTACAGGACGATTCCCATCTGGTAGAGCCAGAGCAGCTCCGGAAGCTCGGTGCGCAGGTCCTTACCTACCTTCGCATCCGAGCCCTCGAGCAGCTCGGTGAACAGCCCGATGCTGCGCTCGCGCGACCCGCTCGACTCGGCACTGAACGGGCTCAGCGGGCTGCGTGGATCGGCGGCCGTCTTGAACAGCACGCCGGCAAACTGGTGGTACGGCGAAACGGTGTCGATGTGCGCGCGAAGCACGCCGCGAAGTCGTTCGGCGAAGCCACGCTCGGTGTCGAGCACGGGCCGAGCGGCGCCGAGGTGCAGCTCTTGGATCTGCCCGTAGTAGGCCTGGATGAGGTGCTCTTTGGACTCGAAGTAGTAGTACGCGTTTCCGACGGACACTTCGGCAGCCTTGGCGATGGCGCGCATCGTGGTGCCCTCGTAGCCGTGCTCGAGGAAGAGCGCGAGGGCGGCGTCCACGATCCGCGCCTTCGTCTGCTCCGACTTGCGCGCCCGCGGCGCACCTTCGAGGTCGGGGGCGCCGGTGGACTCGGTCTGGGTCACGACACCGAGCCTAACCAGCCGCGGTGTTCGGACACCCAGGCGACGAAGCGGCGCGCGCCCCCGGCCAAGGCAGGCGCACTGAACGTGTAGGCGAGCGCGCGGTGCTCACGCAAGGCCCAGAGGCACATGATCCAGGCGTTGGCACCGCGGTAGACGCCGCCGTCGTCCGCGACCACCGCGAGATCGCCTGTGGTCGACTGAGGAGCAAGGCCTGGGAACAGCGATACCGCCAGCGGCGATGCGGCCGGCACGAAGCGCAGCTCGACGTACGCCGGCTGGCGGGCGAGCCACTGGCT
>JBDSAK010000357.1:0-2800 GCA_039922195.1 Mycobacteriales bacterium | reverse complement strand
CCGGAAGGCGGTCCCCACTAAGAGCGGCACGGCGGTCAGCGTTCCCGAGCCGTTGTTGACATAGGCCGTCACCCCGCCGTTGCTCGCCTGGACGTAGTCGTTGTCACCATCTCCGTCGAGGTCGCCGATCGCGGCGTCCATCGACGTGGCCGACGCGACCGTCACGCGCGCCTGGAAACCACCGACCCCGTCCGACAGGTGCAATTCGAACGAGTTGAAGTTGAGGTCAGGCAACACGATGTCGAGGTAGCCATCACCGTTCATCTCGGCACGAGAGGCACGTACTGCCCTGCCGGGAAGGCCGCGGCGGTAAGCGGGACGAGTGGGGTGAAGCTGCTGGTGCCATTACCGCGGGCGATGCGGACGACCCCGCTGCCGGTGACGAAAATGTCGAGATTTGCCGTCATTGTCGAGGTCTGCCAGCACCGGGATGAAATGGTCGAACGACGGCGGTGACGCCGTGCCCGTCGCCGTCGATGTCACCGACCGCGGGTGCGTAGGCATCGATGCCGCCGTTGTTGATGACGGTCATGGCAGAGAACGTGCCGTTCCCGAGGCCGAGTTCGACGCCGAAGCCGGCGTTGTACCGGCCGGTGATGATGTCGAGGTTGCCGTCCCCGTTGAGATCGCCGGCGTACTTCTTGATCACGAAGCTTGCGGGCGCGGACGAAGGTCGGAAAGTGCTGAACGTCGGCGATACCGGACTCGCGATGATTGCATGCGCTGGCACAAGGCGATCGGAGCCGAGAGATCACGGATGAGGCAACCGGCATCCAAGTCTCGTTTTACCCGGGCGAACTGAGTCTGACTGTCCCCTACAGGAACCGCGGCCCGGATGCCGAGGAGCTCATCGACTTGCTCCGCCGAATCGCCGGAATCATCGAAGACACCAGTGGCCTGACCGTCTATGACCCGCAGTCTGAAGCGCCCTTCCTGGGCGCAGGCGTCGCCGCTGCTGCGGGACACTTCGACATGGTCCACGAATCGTTTGGCGACCGCGGCGTGATCCAGGGTCGGGGAACCCTCCCGACGCCGAAGCCTCGCTGGCGGAGGTTCTTCAGCGGCTAGCGCGATATGCGCTCGGTGGGGGGCCGCGTTATCTGCGGCCCCCCTCCTAGAACGGCCAGCCGGCCGACGTACGCGCCTCGAGCAGGCTCAGCATCGTGAACGTCGCATCGTTCAGTCCGCCGAACTCGTGCCGGTTGCCCATCCCGGCCGGGAGCACCGTGGCGCGATAGCCGCCCAGGTTGAATCCGTACACGGGCACCCGCGCCGGCACCGCGTCCACGGCGACGGGCGTCAAGCCCACGCCGTGAGTCCACGACCGCTGCGAGTCCGGGAACGTCTGCATGTCCGAGACGATCACGACCCGGTCGTGCCGACGGTACGACGCCCGGAGCGCCTCGGCGATCCGCGTGCCGTGCCCGACCTCACCCACCCGACGAGTGAACTTCTCCACCTCGGTGAGTACCGAGGCGCTGGGGTTCACCGAGTGCCGGAAGACGCCGTCAGCAAATCCGTGCAGATCTACGGCATTGCCACGCTTCGCCATGACGACTCCGAACACCGCCGCTGCCTGCACCGGCGCCATCGTCGACCGACGCGAGAACGCCGCACCGCTCATCGAGGCCGACGTGTCGACCAACACCAGCGTGCGACCGTCAAACGCGGGGATGTTCCCCGTCGCCAGCTCGAGTGCCTTCTCCAGCGGGTACCCCCACCGGAGTGCGGGCGCTGCGTGGAAGGCCGCGAGGAAGCGGTACGGAAACTGCCGCGACCGAGCCACCTCGTCGGGATCGGACAGCTTGACCGCGACCTTCGCGGCCACGTCGTCGCTGACCCCCGCCTCGTCGAAGTTGCGCAGGTTGCGCAGCAGCGCCATGTATCCCATCGACGGAATCACGGCCTCCCACGCGACGCGGTCCATCGGCCCGTTCAGCCACCCGGACAGCGCCTCCCACGTCACACCCGCCGCCGCGAGCCGACGCGCCACAGACGCATCCGACGCAGCCGCCTCGATCACGGCGCGCCGATCGTCGACGGCGAGCGCCTGCAGATCGGCGTTCGCGCGCAGCATAGAAAGCACCTCAGGAACGACCAGATCTGCACGGTCGTGCCGGCGGTCGAGCAGCCAGCGAAACAGCGCCGACTGTGCGTCGTCACGCGGCTTGACGTGCGTCAGGTCGAGTACGTCGGCCATCCGCCACGCGCGCGACAGGCCGTCGTACTTCAGCGCAGAGCGCTGCGTATACAGCCGCTGCGCGGCGTCGGCGACACCACGCTTCAGCGGCTGCGGGAGTGCACGCCCGTACCGCGACGTGAAGTACGCCAGCGCCTCGGCCGGCTCGTCCGCCCGCTGCAGCGCCGCGGAAACGACACCACGTCCGAAAGACCCACCGGCGCGCACATATTCGACGGCGGCGACAACTGAAGCGGAACGCATGTTCGCCTTGTTGCGCAGCCAGGGAACGAAGCGCGCGACCCAGTCCGCATCCTCCGCAACAGCGGCGCGCAGCAGCTCGCGGAACCGCTGATCGCGGACGGTGGCGGCCTCATAGAACGTGTCCTCACCGACCATGTTGCTGACGGCGAGCAGGAACAGCTCGCTCTTGACATCACGCGAGTACGCCGGCCCACCCTCGTGCGTGAGGGCGCGCCGGACCGCACGCACCGGTGACGTCAGCGCCGCGCTGACCCCGGCCGCCTGGCTCATCCGGTCGAACTTGCTCATGATGCGCCCTCCTTCCGGGCGTGGGTGTCGAACGTGCCACAGCGGCACTGTTCGGCTTTACACACTGGT
>JBDSAK010000356.1:0-2853 GCA_039922195.1 Mycobacteriales bacterium | reverse complement strand
CGCACCCGCGAGTTCGAGCAGATGGAGATGGAGTTCTTCGTCAAGCCCGGCGAGGACGAGACCTGGCACCAGTACTGGATCGACACCCGGATGGCCTGGTACGTCGACCTCGGCATCGACCCGGAGCGGCTGCGCATCTACGAGCACCCGAAGGAAAAGCTGTCGCACTACTCCAAGCGCACGGTCGACATCGAGTACCGCTTCGGCATCAGCCCGGGCGGGTTCGACGAGCTCGAGGGCATCGCCAACCGGACCGACTTCGACCTGACCACCCACTCCAAGGCGTCCGGCACCGACCTGTCGTACTTCGACCAGGAAGCCGGCGAACGCTGGACGCCGTACGTGATCGAGCCGGCGCTGGGTCTCGGCCGCTCGATGCTGGCGTTCCTGCTCGATGCCTACAACGAAGACACGGCGCCCGATGCCAAGGGCAAGCCCGAGAAACGCACGGTGCTGCGGCTGGATCCCCGGCTCGCCCCGGTCAAGGTGGCCGTGCTGCCGTTGTCACGCAACGCCGACCTGTCGCCTAAGGCCCGATCCCTGGCGGCGGCGCTTCGCCAGCGCTGGAACGTCGACTTTGACGACGCCAGCGCTATCGGGCGGCGTTACCGCCGGCAGGACGAGATCGGCACCCCGTACTGCGTGACCATCGACTTCGAGACCCTGGAGGACGACGCAGTCACCGTGCGCGAACGCGACACCATGGCGCAGCAGCGGATCAGCATCGACGGGGTCGAGGCCTATCTTGCCGCGAAACTTGTTGGTGTCTAAGGGATTCGGTGCGTCCGCGCCGCGACCGCTGATCCCGTCGCGTGATCGTCGAACAGGAGCGCGACTCTAGGTGAGCGTTTGAATCCGGGCAACGACTCGAGGCCGTCGCTGGCATCCATCACCCGCAAGCTCACCGGCGCGTCGCCGCTGATCGACAGGGCAACTTCGATGCCCTCTTGTGGCGGGGCGTAGAAGAGCACCGCGAATGGCTGCGACCCATCACCGAGCCGGTCGTCGGGCACGGCGCGGCCGGCGACCGTCGCGCCCACGACCCTGATGCCGGGTGTCATCTGGAGATAGACCATGCGGACCGTTCGCTGCGGCACGACTCGCAGTTTCAGGTCCCTTAACCCGGCGGTGCTGGTATCGGACACTGTCGTGACGTCGGGCGCGCGCAACTCGGCGGCCGTGGCTGGGCCGGTCGCGACGTCCTGGTCGCCGAAGATGCCGAACGAGTCGCGCAGGTCCTCGCGAGCCGTGACGTACTGACGGGTCCACTCGCCAGGATCAGGCTCTGCGCTGACCCAGCGGGCCGTGCTGGAGCCGGTGTCGAGGGCGTACATCAGTTGCACCGGAATGGGGTGACTGGCGTCGAACTTGTCGACGATCAAGCCGGTCGCGACGAAGGCGACGGTGAGTGCTTCGGCGGTCGCGATGACGAGCAAGCCTCGCCGCTCGCGCGGTTTCTGTCGGGCCGTTGGAACAATCATGTCGAATACCGGGAGCAGGGCGAGGCCCAACAGCATCATGAAGAACGCCGGCGCCCCGCCCGTGGCCAGGCCCAACGCTGGGAAGAAGAGCGTGACAGTGGGGGCGAGAACCAGCACGGCGATCGCGTTCGCAGCGCCGATAGCGATCGCGCGGAGCACCGTTGACTTCGTCGTCAGCGCCACGATGCCGGCGATTGCGGCGGCCAGCGCCGGCAGCGCCGTCAGATAGGACCCGCCGGGGGTGAGCAAGGCCAGCACGACGCCGAGCACCGCCAGCCAGACCATCGCGCCGATGGCCAGCGGCACCGGGCCGACTCGTCGGCGCAGCTGCACGTACCACGCCAGCAGGATCGTGGCCGTGAGGGCGACCACGGCGACGCGGTACCACCCCGGGCGGTGCGGATCGATCATCCCTGCGTACCCGGGCCGGATTGCGACGAGCACGATCCACAGGACCTGCGCAGCAATCGGTGCGAGCAGCAGCGGGATCAGGGCTAGGCCGGCGCCGGCGAGGCTGCGCAGCAGTGACGAGCGGCCGCGCCGGCGGGCCAGCACGACGAGCACCGCGACGCCAATGACGGCGAGAATCGCGAAGGGCAGCACCAGCCAGCCGGGGTAGCGGGCCAGCCGGCCGAGGACCGGGAAGTACGTCGCATCATGCGCAGCCGGCTTGGCGAGGGCTGTGAGGTCGGCGTCATCGAGGGCGCGGGTCAGGGAGAGCAGGTTGTCGCCCATCGCCTGCAGGGTGCGCTTGTTCACGCGGCCCGGCTGGTCCTGCGGCGTGTGATAGGCCGCGGCACCATCGATGAATGCCGAGTTGAGCCCGGTGAAGCGCGACGCCGCGAGGAAGACGCTGAAGTCGGTGTCGTTGGGCAGGATGCGGTAGACCTCAACCGCGAAGCTGGTGCCGACCGGCTGGGCGGCCGACGCGCCGAACACGCCGGCCAGCGCCGCGTTGCCCGTCGCAGTTTCGAACATCACCGGCGGGCCCCCAGCGCCGCGTGCTTCGAGGTTGAGCACCACACCTCCGTCGCGGGCCAGCGGGTGCTCCCGGACGAACGCTTCGGCCCCGCAGAGGCACGCCTCCTCTGCGTCGGTGATCACGATCACCACGTCGTTGCGCGGGCGGGGTCCGGTGGCCAGGGCGCGGGCGGTCTCGAGAATGGCCGACGTCCCGGTGCCGTCGTCGTTGGCTCCGGGGCCGACGGGGACGCTGTCATAGTGGCCGACGAGGAACAGCCGGCCGGTCGAGTCGGTGCCGGGAAGCAGTGCCACGACATTGCGTACGCGGGCCATCACGAGCTGATCGCCGTAGGCGCCCACTGCGTCCTGCACCTCGGTCTGCAGGCCGAGGTCGGTCAGGGTCATCACC
>JBDSAK010000355.1:0-4823 GCA_039922195.1 Mycobacteriales bacterium | reverse complement strand
CGTGCCGACGTTCACGTGGGACTCGTCGTCGTAGTGCTCCATCAGGTCCAGGCAGGCGTCGGCGAGGTCGTCGACGTGCAGGAACTCGCGGCGTGGCGATCCCGTACCCCAGATCGCGACTTGAGCTTTACCGTTAGACTTCGCGTCGTGGAACTTGCGGATCATCGCGGGCAGCACGTGGCTCGACGTGAGGTCGAAGTTGTCGAACGGCCCGTACAGGTTCGTGGGCATCGCCGAGATGAAGCTGCAGCCGTACTGGCGCCGGTAGGCGGCGCACAGCTTGATGCCGGCGATCTTGGCGATCGCGTACGGCTCGTTGGTCGGCTCGAGCGGGCCGGAGAGCAGCTCCTCCTCGGTCATCGGCTGCGTCGCGAGCCGCGGGTAGATGCACGACGACCCGAGGTACAGCAGCTTCGTGACGGCCGCCAGGTAGGCGGCGTGCACCACCGTGGCGTGGATCATCAGGTTGTCGTAGATGAACTCGGCGGGCCGCGTGGAGTTGGCCATGATGCCGCCGACGGTGCCGGCCACCAGGTAGACGTAGTCCGGCTTGTGCTGCCTGAACCACGCCGTGACGGCGCCCTGGTCGCGCAGGTCGAGCTCCTCGCGGCCGGCGGTGAGCACGTTCTCGAAGCCGGCACTCTCGAGCCGGCGCAGCACCGCCGAGCCGACGAGCCCGCGGTGGCCGGCAACGTAGATACGCGCGCTGCGGTCGATCATGCCGTCTCCCCGATTCGCCGTTCGACGCACCCTACCAGCGGATTGTGCCGGTGGTCGATCGCCTCCTGGTAGATCTCGATCAGACGTCTGGTCGTCACCTCGGGGGAGAACTTCTGCTCGTAGTCGGCGCGGGCCACCTCGCCCATCCGCCGCAGCGCGGCGGGGTCGGCGAGGGCGCGCTCGATGGCCCGTCCGAGGTCGGCGACGTCGTCGGGCTCGAACAGCAGGCCGTTCTCGCCATCGCGCACGAGGTCGGCCAGCACGCCGCGGCGGGCGGCGAGGACGGGGGTGCCGACGGCGAAGGCCTCGAGCACGACGCGGGGGAACACCTCGGGCACCTTCGACGGCACGACCACAGCCGAGGCGGACGCCAGAGCTTCTGCGACCACGTCGTACGGTACCTGGCCGTCGAAGCTGATGGTGTCGAGGCCAGCCGCTCGTGCGCGGTATGCCTCGAGCTCCTCGCCGCCGCCGACCAGCCGCAGATTCAGGGCTGGCGCGGTCTGCTTTCTCCAGGCTTCGATGAGGACGTCGACGCCCTTCTCGTCGCGCATCCGTGCGACGCAGACCAGGCCAGCGCGCGGGTGCAGCCCGGTGGCGGAAGGCCGCTCTGCGGTGTTCGGCTTCAGCGTCATACGATCGGTCGGCCAGCCCGCGGCCCGGTACTCCTCCAAGGCGAACGTGCTCGGGAAGATCAGACGATCGAGATGTCGCGTCCAGGTTCCGAGCCGCTGGTGGACAACGTCCATCGTCGCCAGAGGCATGGTCGCGATCCGCGAGCCGCGGTAGCAGCCGTGCCGTACGGCGGGGAGCGGCAGGTGACCTGGACAGTCGTGGCAGACGTGACCGTTGCGAAGGAGGCCATTCGACGATGGGCAGATCGGCCGAAAGTTGTGGAACGTCTGCACCGTCGCCACGCCGCGACCGGAAGCGGCGCGAATCGCCGCCGGCGACAACAGCGGGAAGGTGTTGTGGAAGTGCACGACGTCGGGTCGTGCCGCGTCGATCGCCCGCCGGACGATGGCTTGCCCGGATCGCGACCACACGACGCCGGCCGGGACGGCAAGCCTGCGCGGCAGCGACCAGGAGGCGATCGCGTCGCTCTCGACCAGGCACTGCTCGACGTCGACGCCGGCGGCGGCGAGCAGCCGTACCTCCTGCTCGACGACGGTGTTCTCGCCGCTGGGCTCAGCGGAGCGGTAGCGGTTGTGGACGACGAGGACCCGCATGCGGCTGCCGACGAGCCTACCAGCCGACGTGCGCCGGTAAGATCGGCTTCGCATGGCGGCGACCGAGATCGACGGACGGCGCCGTGTCGCGGTGCTGGGGGTGCCGATCGACGCGGTGCGATGGGACGAGGCGCTCGCGCGGGTCGCGCGGTGGGCTGACGCGCGCGAGTCGCGCGTCGTCTGCATCTGCAACGTCCACTCGGTGGTGACGGCCAGCCGCGATCCCGCCTTCGGAGCCGTCGTGCAGACATGCGACATGGCGACACCGGACGGCGCGCCGGTCGCCTGGATGCTGCGGCGGATGGGCGTGCGCAGGCAGCCGCGGGTGAACGGCCCCGACCTGATGTGGCGTTCCTGCGGCGAGGCCGCGGCAGCGGGCCGGGGCGTCTATCTCTACGGCGGCTCGCAGAGCACCCTCGACCTGCTGTGCGCGAGGTTGCGCAAGGCGTACCCGTCGCTCAACATCGCCGGCGCCGTGTCGCCGCCATTCCGGCAGTTGACCGCCGAGGAGGATGCGGCCGAGGTCGAGCGCATCAACGCCTCGGGCGCCGGGCTGCTGTTCGTCGGCCTCGGCTGCCCGAAGCAGGAGCACTGGATGGACGATCACCGGGGCCGCGTGCAGGCGGCGATGATCGGTGTCGGGGCCGCGTTCGACTATCACGCCGGCACGCTGCCGAGAGCTCCGGGGTGGATGCAGCGGTCCGGTCTCGAATGGGTGCATCGCCTGGCGCACGAGCCGCGGCGCCTGTGGAAGCGCTACCTGGTCACCAACTCGCTGTTCACGCTGGGCGTGATCCGTCAACTGGTGGCGAGAGCCCGCCCGTAGGCGGCGAGTAGCGCCTGCTCTGACCGGCGCCAGTTCAGCTCGGTCTCGACGCGTTCGCGGCCGAGCGCACCCAGCCGCTCGCGCAGCGCCGGGTCGTCGAGGAGCGTGTCGATGTGCGCGGCGAAGCCCTCGACGTCGTCTACCTGGGCGAACAGGCCGCCGCCGTTGGCAGACACGCGAGCCTCGGCCAGGTCGTACGCGACTACCGGCTTCCCCATCGCCATGTACTCGACGATCTTGTTCATCGTCGAGCGGTCATTGAACGCGTTCTTGGGATCGGGCGCGATGCAGACATCGGCCGTGGAGAGCACGCGCACGATCTCCGAGTCACCAACCATCCCGGTGAACTCCACGTGGCCGGCGATGCCGAGCTTGCCGGCGAGCCGCACCATGGCGGCGAGCACGTCGCCGTCGCCCATGAACACGGCGTGCCAGTCGTCGCGCCTCTGCTTCAGTGCTGCGAGCGCCCGCAGCGCGTGGTCGACGCCGTCCTGCGGGCCCATCACCCCGAGGTAGGCGAGCAGGTGCGCGTGCCCGCGACGAAGCGATAGATCGGGATCAACGACCGTGAAGGTGTCGAGGTCGGGGGCATTGCGCACGACGAAGACGTCGCTCGCGCGCTTCCCACCGCGCCCGAGCGCGACCGACCGGTAGGAGTCGTTCGGCACGATCACGACTTTGGCAAGCCGGTAGGAGACGCGCTCGAGCATGCAAGCGAGCCGGTAGACGACGCCGGACGATCGTCCGAAGCGCGCGGTGTAGAGCTCCGGGAACAGGTCGTGGTGGTCGAACACCAGCGGCACGCGCTTCGGCACCGCCATGCGGCATGCGAGCATCATCACGTCGGGCGGGTTGCAGACGTGGACGACGTCGACCGGCCCGTCGCCGCACAGCTCGCGCACCATCCGCCGGACGCGCCGGAACGCCTGCCAGTATTCGCGGAGATAGCCGAGCTTGCCGCCAGAGGCGGTACAGAGGGCGTAGCGGTGGATGCGCACGCCGTCGAGCACGACCGATATCTCCGTGTCGCGCACGCGTCCGCGCGGGCACACGACATCGACGTCCCAGCCCGCGCGACGCAACGCGAGGGCCGACTGCCAGACGCGCCGATCGAGCGGCACGGGCAGATTCTCGACGACCAGAATGGCGCGCCGTCGGCGTCCGGTTTGAGTCAGCTGGGCCATTCTGCTCTTCGAGTCTAGAAGCCGTCCGTCAGGAAGAGGGAGGCTTCCTCACCCTAATCCGACGATCGGGCAAGGTCGAAAAAATATTCCGTGGCAGATTGCCATTTCCGCCGTACCATGAGGAGCTATGCCTGGGGAGAGCTGGCACCCGGGCGGCGTGGAACCCCCTGCGCCGATCCGAGACGACGAGGCACGTGACGGCGTTACGACGTTGCGCGACTTCCTGCGCATCGCGTGGCGCCGTAAGGTGATCCTGATCATCTGCGTCATGGTCACGCCGCTGGCAGCTGGCTTTGTCTCGATGCGCAAGCCCGACACCTTCGAAGCGAGCGCCAAGGTACTCCTGAAGCGCACCGACATCGCGTCGATCGTCGGCAAGATCGACGATCCAACCCGCGCGACCGACCCGGAGCGGGACTCCCTCACGCAGGCCATCGTCGCGCGTGACCCGAAGATCCTCAGCGCAACTGCGAAGGAGCTCGGGCGCACCGATCCGGACGCGACCGGCGACCTGCTCGGCCGGTCCGATGTCGTCACCGAGGACGGCACCGACATTCTCCGGTTCGTCGTCAGCGGCGAGGATCCTGAAGCGATCGTCGACGAGGTCAACGCCTACGCCGACCAGTACACCCAGTACCGGTCGCAGCTCGACACGCGCGAGATCAAGCAGACCCTGGACGACGCCAACGGACAGCTCAAGAGCCTCCCCGACACGGATGCCAACCGGGGCATCCGCGAGTCGCTGCAAGCCCAGCGCGACCAGCTGACGACGATGCTGAGCCTGTTCAGCGCTCGCGCGACTGTGGTGAAGGAAGCGGGCTCTGCTGGCAAGACAGGCCCGAATCCACAGCGTGACGTGTTGAT
>JBDSAK010000354.1:0-6024 GCA_039922195.1 Mycobacteriales bacterium | reverse complement strand
CCTCCTTGAGCACCACCGTGAGGCAGCGGCGCACGACGTACTCCTCGTCGGGGTAGGGGTCCGCCGGTTTGCGGCTGCACACCCGGTCGAGCTCGGCCTCGGTGAGCCCGTCGATGACGCGCCTCATCGTTGCCACGCGGGCGAGCCGCGGGGCGAGCACCTCGTCGAGCGTGGGGGTGGCTTCGAGGGTGAGCCCGAGCTTCGCCGTCGCGTCGGGCGACATGCCGCCGGCAGGGAAGCCCCACGGGTGATACGGGGCTTCCTCCTCCAGCACGGCATTGCCGAGCCAGGCATCGCTGGCGAACAACAGGTGCCGTTGGGTCTCGACCAGCGACCACTCGCCGTTGACCTGCTCGTGCAGCTTGGCCTCGGGCAACAGTCGGGCGCGGTCGAGCGTCGCCGCCCATAGCGTCTCGATGGCCTCCCACGCAGCTCGGTAGTCGTCGGGGGACGCGGCGTCACGCGCCAGCACGCGCGCGGGGTGCCGGCGGTCGAGCTCGGCCTCGACGAAGGCGGTCACGTCGACGTCGTTGACGACGAGACGCTCGAAGTCGCCACCGAGGTAGATGTCGCTGCCATAGCAGTCGACGATCTTCAGACCGCTGACCTCGCAGTCGCGGATCTCCAGGCCGGCAAGGTCGCACAGGCGGATGCGGGCACCGCGGAACTGATCACTCCGTGTGTACTCAGTAGCCATCGCTGCAGTCTGGCCCACCCGTCCCGAACTCGTCACGCTGAGCACCCCACCGAAACGTTTGACACAACACAGTGTGGCTTCTAACCTTTAGGTTGTGAATGATCCCGGGACGCCGATCAGGATGGCGGACATGGGCGCGATGCCCGTCGGGCGGTTGCTCGGAATCGCCGGGCGGATGTCAGCCGCGGCGTTCTCCAAGGTCCTCGAGAACCAGGGGCTCAGCCACACCGGCTGGATCGTGCTGTCCAAGCTCGATCAGGACAACGACCTGACGCAGGGTGACGTCGCGGCGCGCTGCTTCGTCACGCCGCCCACCCTCACGGCGGTCGTCGACGCCCTGGAATCGGCGGGCGCACTGACGCGCAGCCGCGACGTAGCCGACCGGCGCGTCGTACGGCTGACCATCACCGACTCCGGGCGGGACCTGCTGCATGACACCCGCAGCATGGTCGACCGCGACATGGGCCCGGTTTTCGCCGGGCTCGACGCCGCCGACGAGGCCGTCGTACGCCGCTTCCTCACCATCGTGATCCAGCGCCTGTACGCGCCCAACAGGGCTGTCGAGAACAGTGCAGTCGAAGGGAAAACATGACCGTCACCACCGATGTCGCGGCGCCGATTCGCACGGTCGGCCTGCGCAAGATCTACCCGAGTGCCGGTCGCGAGATCAGGGCAGTCGACGGCGTCGACCTCGAACTTCGGAAAGGTGAGTTCTTCGGCCTGCTGGGTCCGAACGGCGCCGGCAAGTCGACGACAATCGGCATGCTGACGACGCGCGTCATCCCGACCGAGGGCCAGGCGTTCATCGCCGGCATCGACGTCGTGCGCGACCCGGCACGGGCCAAGAGATACATCGGCGTCGTGACGCAGACCAACACGCTCGACCGTTCGCTCACGGTGCAGGAAAACCTCGAGTTCCACGGCCGCTACTTCGGTATGCGACGGCAGGAGGCCGGGCTGCGTGCGGCGGAGCTGCTCGAGCAGTTCCGGCTCGGCGACCGAGCCGGCGCGATGCCGGCGGAACTCTCGGGTGGGATGGCCCAACGGCTGATGGTCGCCCGCGCGCTCGTACACCGCCCCGAGATCGTGTTCCTCGACGAGCCGACGTCCGGGATCGATCCGCAGACCCGGCTGGCGCTGTGGGAGATCCTGCGCGAACTCCATGCCGCGGGTCAGACGATCCTGCTGACCACCCACTACATGGAGGAAGCAGACGCGCTCTGCCAACGGATCGCCATCATCGACAACGGCAAAGTGCTCGCCGAGGGCACACCGGCCGAACTCAAGAGCAGTCTCGGTGCCGCCACCGTGGTCAACGTGACGTTCGCCGAGGACCCCGCGCCGCTGCTGCAGCAGGTAGGAGCCATGGAGTCGGTGGCCCGGGTCGAGCAGTCGGACCGGACTCTTCGCATCTTCGCCAACGGCGTCGACGGCCAGCTGGCCGGCGTCATCGCGCTCGCCGCACAGCACGACCTGCATGTCACCGACGCCTCGTCACAGCCGCCGTCGCTCGAGGCGGTTTTCCTCTCGCTCACCGGACGGGATTTGCGCGAATGACAACGACAACGACGGCAACAGCAGCACCACCAGCTCGTACGACGCCGCGGCCGGCCCACGGGCTACTGCAGCCGATTGCGGCGCTGCTCTGGAGGGATGTGCGAGTGCTGCGCCGGGGCTTCCGGCAGTTCGTGATTCGCACGATCATGCAGCCGCTGTTGTTCTGTTTCGTGTTCTCGTATGTGTTCCCGAAGATCGGGCAGGGATTCGGCGGCGGGGGAGCAGGTCCCAACTTCGCGACCGTCCTGGTGCCCGGCTTGATCGCCGTCGCGATCATCTTCCAGGGGGTCCAATCGGTCGCCATCCCGCTGACGCAGGAGTTCGGCTACACCAAGGAGATCGAGGATCGGGTGCTCGCTCCACTGCCGATCTGGGCGGTCGGCGTCGGCAAGATCATCGCGGGTGCCCTGCAAGCAGTCGTCGCAGCGGTCGTCGTGTTTCCGATCGTCTACTTCGTGCACGCCAAGGGAGAGGCGCCAAGCATCCACATCAGCAACTGGCCGTTGTTCATCGTCGTGCTGCTGATCGCATCGGTGCTCAGCGCATCATTCGGGCTGCTGATCGGTACGTCGTTCAAGCCGCAGCAGGTGCCGCTCGTGTTCTCCATCTTGGTGCTGCCGATGACGCTGCTTGGCTGCATCTACTACCCGTGGGTCCGGCTGGCTCCGGTGGCCTGGCTCAAGTGGGCGGTGCTCGTCAACCCACTGGTCTACATGAGCGAGGGCATGCGCGCAGCGCTGACGCCCGGCATCGAACACATGAACACGGGCGCCATCCTCGCGGCGATGATCGCAATCACCGTTGCGCTCGGCTTGATTTCACTGCGCAAGTTCCGAGAGCGAGTCGTGTCGTAGGCCGGGGTGTGGCGGGCTGCTCAGTCTCCCGCAGTGAGACGACCACACTCGTGTTCGTGAGTCCGAAGACGGTCGCAGCCACGCCGCCAACATCCTCACGATTTCGTGGGCTCGCCGCAGGCGCCCGCTACCCGGGATCAACTCGACGAACTCGACGCCAAGGTGGGCAGTGCCATGTCCGGCGCTGGTGGGCCCCCGCCTGGACTCATGTCGCACGTGGTCTATCCCGAAGAGGACGGGTTCGTGATCGACGAGGTCTGGGGTAGCGAATCTGAGGGGCAGTCCTACATCGGCGACGTCCTGCGTCTGCTGCTTGCCGAGTTGCACCTGAAAGTGAGCGAGACCACGGTGCGGCCTGTCTGGTCCTTCGCCCGGCCGTGACGGGTCCTGCGTGCCCGTGAGTGCGGCGTTCGCACATCAGCGTGACTAGGTGTGTTCAGCACGCGGTCAGCCATCCGGCCCAACCCCATCGGACTGCACGGCAGCTCCGAACTTTCACGGCGTACGAGACTCAGGTTCTGCGGCTGGTCGTCGAGGGGCCTGTCCAACGCTGAGGTAGCGGACCGGGCTGGTCGTCAACGGGGAAACAGTCAAGACCCACATCAGCCGAGTACGGAGCAAGCTCGGCCTGGCCGACAGGACGCCAGCCGTGGTGACGGCGTACGAGACCGGGGCTGGTGGTGCCACGAGATCCGCGACGGCGCGTCCGGTGGTCCCGCGAACGCGCCCGATATCCTCGTCAAATGCGGGCTCGACAGCTAGGCACTCTCAGCGTCTTGTGCGTGACCTTGCTCTCGTGCGGCGGACCACACGCCGACAAGGTCGCTGGCGACACTCGACTGAAGGTGCTCGCATACAAGCCCATGCGCGATTCGATGACCGCGCTGCTCAAGGGTCCAGTAGATACGACCGGGGGCTGCCTGCGGGTGGACGAATACGCGCTTGTGTTGCCCGACTCCGCGCGCATCACCTTGGACGGCTCAGTGCCCATTTTTCATACTAGGAGCGGTGAGCTGCGAGCGGATAGACGGCTTGGGTTCGGCGGCGGCGAACTCTCTGCCGAACTCGACCTCGAGATTGACGGTGATCTCCAAGCCGCGTGTAACCGGCGCCCTCGCTGGCTCGTCAGCGAGATTCTCCCAGACACATGAACTAGCAGCGACGGCCATCGCCGGGCCGGGAGTGCCGCTGGTGCGGCGACAATCCGCGACGTTCGGCCCTCAGCCGCCGGCTTTCAGGCGGCCCGACTCGTGGTCGCTCCCAGGCCCAACCCAGCCTTGCAACTCCCGTGACTTTGACTGGCAAGGGCGCGTGTACAGGCGAGACGAGTAGGGACACCTCGCGGGTAGCGTTAGTCGAACGAACCTGCCTCATCCTCGATGTCCTGGCTCTAAGAGCCGGCACCCAAGATCGCCCATCGCGCGCCGGATCCTGCAGCAGCAGCGCGTGCGGCAACTTGTGGGCGCCAAGCGCTCAGGGACGGCCGTACGCGGCGACGAAGACGCGCACGCCCGCATCGGCGTAGCGATCGAGTTCGGCCGCCGAGAACGGCTCGTCGTTGCCGGTGAGCATGGCGCGGTTCAACGGGACCGACATCACCAGCCAGTTGAAATGCTCGGCAGCGAGGCGCGGGTCAGCAATTTCGAGCAGGCCTCGCCCGGCCAGGCCTTCGAAGGCTGTGGTCAGGACCTGGATCGTCCGCTCGAGACCACGTTCGTAGAAGGTCCGGCCGAGGTCCGGGAAGCGGGTCGCCTCGCCGATGACGAGCCGTCGCAGCCTGAGAAGCTTCGGCTGCATCACCAGCGAGAGTTGCCGTCGGGCGAGATCGCGCAGGTCCGCCTCAACCTCGCCGCTCTCGGCCAGGTGGAGGACCGCGTCGTACACCGGGTCGCCGACTTGCTCGACCGTCGCAACGACGATCCGGATGAACAAGCGCTTCTTGTCGCCTACGTGCTTGTAAACGGTCTGTTTCGAGACCCTAGCTCGGGCGGCAATCTCATCCATGCTCGTACCGAGGTAGCCCTGCTCGAGAAAGATCTCGGTCGCCGCGTCGAGGATAGCCCGGCTTTTCCGTGCCGAGCGACCGTCGTCGGAATCGGTGGGCGTGCCGGAGCCAGTGGTCATCCTCGAAGGGTACTGGACCGTGCAGTCTCTTGTGTAGTACTGTACCGTCCAGTTCTTTCAATGATTATGGAGGGATCAGGAACCGGCCGACGCCCAAATGGCCACGGCTTCCCTTGAGATGAACGACTCCCAGCGAAGATTCCAGTCGCTCCGCTCGGATTTCAGTGCCAGCCGCTGGTTGGCCGTAGCGAAGGAGTTCGAATGAGCAAGATCGTTCTTTTCACTAGTCTCACCCTCGATGGTGTGATGCAGGCGCCAGGTCGGCCCGACGAGGACACGCGGGGCGGCTTCAAGCATGGCGGCTGGGCCACCCCCTACGCAGACGAGGCCTTCGGTCGGCTGGCGAGCGAGGGGATGGCGAACACCGGGGCCTTGCTTCTCGGGCGACGGACGTACGAAGACATCCTCCCGTTTTGGAACGAGGCCGGCGGGCCGTTCAAGGGCATGCTGAACAACACACCCAAGTACGTCGCCTCCACGAAGCTCCGCGAGCTCCCGTGGGCGAACTCGACCCTCCTGGAGGGTGACGTCGCAAAGGCCGTGGCGGGGCTTAGGAAGAAGGCCGGCAAGGACATCCTGGTCCTTGGCAGCGGCAAGCTTGCCCAGACGTTGATGAGCGCCGACCTCGTCGACGCCTACGTCCTGCTGATTCACCCACTGATCCTGGGGTCGGGAAGCCGTCTTTTCCCGGCCGGCGGACCGACGAACCGGCTCAAGCTCAGCGACACGACGTCGACGAAGACCGGGGTCGTGTTCGCGACGTACGGACGCGAATCCTGAGCCCCGCTCGGC
>JBDSAK010000353.1:0-11594 GCA_039922195.1 Mycobacteriales bacterium | reverse complement strand
CGGAGGACCTACCTCGGCGCTGTCCTCGAGCCCGGCTAGACTCACCCGTAGACCCCTCGTGTGGCGCATATCTTACCGAACTCCCCCAGGGCCGGAAGGCAGCAAGGGTAGGCGGGCTCTGGCGGGTGCGCGAGGGGTCCTCTCAGTCCCGATCAGGCAGCCTCTCGCACGGGCGCCGTCAGCCGTCAGGGGTCGCGCATGAGCCTGGCGCTCTACCGCAAGTACCGGCCGCAGACGTTCGCGGAGGTCATCGGTCAGGAGCACGTCACCGACCCGCTCCGCCAGGCGCTGCGCAGTGGCCGCATCCACCACGCCTACCTGTTCTCCGGCCCGCGCGGCTGCGGGAAGACCTCGAGCGCCCGCATTCTCGCCCTCTCCCTCAACTGCGAGGACGGCCCCACTCCCGACCCGTGCGGCAAGTGCGATCAGTGCGTCGCGATCGCCGCCGGCAACAGCCTCGACGTCGTCGAACTCGACGCGGCCAGTCACGGGGGTGTCGACGACGCGCGCGACCTGCGCGAGCGCGCGTTCTTCTCGCCGGTGTCCGCTCGCTTCAAGGTCTACATCGTCGACGAAGCGCACATGGTCAGCCGGGAGGGATTCAACGCGTTGCTCAAGCTGGTCGAGGAGCCGCCAGAATTCCTGAAGTTCGTGTTCGCGACGACCGAGCCCGACAAGGTGCTGCCGACGATCCGTTCGCGCACTCACCACTATCCGTTCCGCCTGGCCGGCCCGCGCGTCCTCAACGCCCACCTCGCCGGTGTCTGCGCGCGCGAAGGCATCGAGGTCGACCCGCGCGCACTGACTCTCGTGACACGAGCGGGCGCCGGATCCTTCCGCGACGCGCTGTCGGTGCTCGACCAGCTCATCGCCGGCGCCGGTCCGGAGGGGGTCACCTACGAGCGCGCGCTGGCCTTGCTCGGCGTGACTGACCTTGCGCTGCTCGACGAAGCGGTCGACGCTCTCGCCGCTCGCGACGGAGGCGCTGTCTTCCACACAGTCGCGCGCGTCGTCGACGCCGGCCACGACCCGCGCCGGTTCGCCGCTGATCTGCTGGAGCGGCTGCGCGACCTGATCATTTTGCGGGCCGTGCCGGACGCGATCGAGCGCAACCTGATCGACGTCGACGCCGATCAACTCTCCCGAATGACGCAGCAAGCCGGCTCATTCGGCGAGGCCGAACTCTCGCGCGCCGCCGACCTGCTCAACGACGGCCTCACCGAAATGCGCGGTACGACGAGCCCGCGCCTCATGCTCGAACTCACCTGTGCCCGGGTGCTGCTCCCGGGTGCCGCCCGGGACGAGGCGGCGACGCTCGCCCGCGTCGACCGGCTGGAGCGGCGAATGTCGATCTCCGGCGCACCGGAAGCTGGTCAAGCGGAAGCACCGGTACGCCGTACCGCGACTGCTCCCGCCGCAGCCCCGCGGACCCCCGCAACAAGCGAAATGACTTCTGACCGTGAATCGCCACGCTCAGACGGCCCGGAAAATGGCGGCAATCGGTCAATTGGCTCGTCTCCCGCGGCCTCGATGGCTCCGGTTCAGGCCTCGGCTCAGGCGGCCGCTGCTGCTCCCGCTGCTCCCGCCGCTGCTGCTCCTGCTGCTCCCGCTGCAGCCGCGTGGCCGACCGTCGCTTCGACCGGCGCGGACGAGAAATCCGCGCAGCCGGTAGTCGCCGCGGCCCAGCCCCCCTCCGTGCCCGTAGTTGCCGCCGCTGGCGGCCCGGTCGACGCGGCCGCCGTACGCCGGGTGTGGTCCGACGTGCTCGATTCGGTCAGGCAGCGCAAGCGCACGCCGCACGCCCTCCTGCTCAACGCGCAGGTCACGGCGGTGAGCGACAAGGCCGTGACGGTCAGCTTCAACAGCGCGGCGCTGGCCCGGCAGTTCGACCAGGGCGTCAACTGTGACGTACTCAGGGAGGCGTTGCGCGAGGTGCTCGGCGTCGAGTGGACCGTGACCACCGCGGTTCAGGGCGCCGAACCTGAGCTGCCGTCGGGTCCGAGCGGCTTCGCGGCCGGTGATGCGCCCACCGACGAGCCGGCTGCCGAAGACGTCGGCGCCGACGGCGAGCCGCAGCACGCGTCGCCGCGCGTATCGGGGGAAGATGCGGCGATGGCCCTGCTGAAGTCGGGGCTCGGCGCACACGTCATCGGTGAGGTCGAGCAGAGCTAGAGCGGCGGCGTACGCCGGACAGCGCACGTCAGAGACGATTCGAGGAGTTGCAGTGAAGCCAGGCGGTCAGCCCAACATGCAGGAACTGCTCAAGCAGGCACAGAAGATGCAGCAGCAGATGATGCAGGCGCAGGAAGAACTCGCCCAGGCCGAAGTCACCGGGACAGCCGGCGGCGGCCTCGTCACGGCGACCGTCAGCGGCGTCGGTGAGCTCACTGCTCTCACCATCGACCCCAAGGCGGTCGACCCGGAGGACACCGAGACGCTCGCCGACCTGATCGTCGCTGCGGTACGCGACGCCGCCGGCAACGCGCAAACTCTGCAGGCACAGAAGATGGGCCCCCTTGCCGGCGGCGCCGGCGGCCTCGGGCTTCCGGGCTTCTAGTTGTACGAAGGCGCCGTACAAGACCTCATCGACGAGCTCGGGCGGCTGCCTGGCGTCGGTCCCAAGAGCGCGCAGCGGATCGCGTTCCATCTGCTCGCCGCCGACGGCGCGGATGTGAAGCGGCTCGTCCATGCGCTCGAAGAGGTCAAGGACAAGGTGCGCTTCTGCAAGGTGTGCGGCAACGTCTCCGAGGAGGAGGAGTGCCGCATCTGTCGCGACCCGCGACGCGACCTCACGTGTGTCTGCGTGGTCGAAGAACCGAAGGACGTCGTCGCGATTGAGCGCACCCGGGAGTTCAAGGGTCGCTACCACGTGCTCGGCGGCGCGATCAGCCCGATGGACGGCATCGGGCCCGACGACCTGCGCATCCGCGAACTGATGGTGCGTCTCGCCGACGGCGTCGTCACCGAGCTCATTCTCGCGACCGACCCCAACCTCGAAGGTGAAGCGACCGCGACGTACCTCGCGCGACTCATCAAGCCGATGGGGCTGAAGGTCACTCGACTCGCGTCCGGCCTGCCCGTCGGCGGCGATCTCGAGTACGCCGATGAGGTCACGTTGGGTCGCGCGTTCGAAGGCCGCCGCACGTTGGATGTCTAGTCGGACCTGAGAATTGGAGCTGCAGCCATGAGTCGTGTGCGAGTGCTGGTAGGGACGCGCAAGGGGGCTTTCGTACTCACTGCCGACGGCAAGCGAACCGACTGGACGGTGAGTGAGCCCTTCTTTCCGGGCTGGGAGGTCTACCACGTCAAGGGTTCGCCGGTGGAACCCAATCGCCTCTTTGCGGCTCCATCCGGCGGGTGGTTCGGGCAAACGATCCACCGTTCGGACGACGGCGGCGTTTCGTGGAGCCCGGTCGGCAAAGACTTCCTGTACGACGGAGCAACCGGCACGCACCAGTGGTACGACGGCACACTGCGTCCGTGGGAGTTCACCCGCGTCTGGCATCTCGAGCCGTCGCTGACCGATCCGGACGTCGTGTGGGCCGGGATCCAGGACGCCGCCCTGTTCCGGACCGTCGACGGAGCCCACTCGTGGGAGGAATTGCCCGCGCTGCGCAATCACGGTTCGGGGCCGCAATGGCAGCCGGGTGCAGGTGGGCTCTGCCTGCACACGATCATTGAAGACCCGACCAACGCGGACCGAATGTTCGTCGCGATATCGGCCGCAGGCGCCTTCCGCACCGACGACCGTGGCGCGTCGTGGCTGCCGATCAACAAGGGGTTGCGGTCCAGCGGGATCCCCGACGAGGACGCGGAGGTCGGCCACTGCGTCCACCACATCGCGATGCATCCCACCCGGCCGAATGTGCTCTTCATGCAGAAGCACTGGGACGTCATGCGCAGCGACGACTCGGGTGATTCCTGGCAGGAGATCAGCGGTGACCTACCGACCGACTTCGGCTTCGCCATCGACGTACACGCGCATGAGCCCGAGACGCTCTACGTCGTACCTATCACCAGCGATTCGCACCACTACGTGATGGACGGCAAGCTGCGCGTTTACCGCAGCCGGTCCGGCGGCAACGAGTGGGAGCCGCTAACCGTGGGGCTCCCGCAGCAGGACTGCTACCTCAACGTGCTGCGGGACGCGATGGCCGTCGACACGCTTGACGACTGCGGCATCTACTTCGGTACGTCGGGAGGCCAGGTCTACGCCTCGCCGGACGGCGGCGACACCTGGTCCGCGATCGTTCGCGACTTGCCGCCGGTCTTGTCGGTGGAGGTGCAGACATTCCACTGATCCGCGTCGTCCTGCCGACGCACCTCAAGGCGCTTGCGGGTGTCGACCGCGAGGTGACGGTCGACACCGAAGGCACAACGCTCGGCTCGGCGCTGGACGCCCTCGAGGTGAGCTACCCCGTACTGCGCGGCACGTTCCGCGACGCCGCCAGCGGTCAGCGTCGCCCGTTCGTGCGGTTCTTCGCCTGCGAAGAGGATCTCTCTCACGGGCCGCCCGACACGCCGCTGCCCGCACTCGTCCTCAGCGGAGACGAGCCGCTTCTCGTGGTAGGAGCCATGGCCGGCGGTTGAGTGCACACGCTGACGAGGTCACGTTCGGTCGTGCGTTCGCAGGCCGCCCAACCCTCGACGTCTGAGTTGGTCCTCGGCCGACTGTCGCGCGCGCTGCGTGCGACGCACGGAAACGTCTAGGCGCAGCCGACCATCTCGGCAGGCGCCGGCCAGCGTTCGAACGCACCTGCCGTGCCGACGTACGCCGCGGAACCGTCCGCAGCGAGCCACAGCGACTTGCCGTCGAGGCGATAGCCGGTGTCCGTCGCGTCGCCCGGCAACGGCGCATCCGCGGCGTAAAGCGCGCGGAACTTCGCCGAGATCGCTGCCTGGGGATCTCTGACGAACTGCCGACGGTCGCTGAGATGAAGGAACGTTGCGCTCTGCCACTCGCAGTGCTCGGGGCCCTGGTAGGACTGGACGGACGACGTGGGCACGCGAACGCCGTTCTTGTCGGTCCACACGCCGACGCCGAGGGCGTCAGTGACCTCGTCCGGCCACTCGGCCGCGTCACAGTAAGCCTGGCTCTCCACATGCCAGCCGCCCCCGAAGCCGGGCCGCAGGGCGTCGCTGACGATGATGGCTGCTTTGGTGCGGCCGTCGATGTCGTACGAGTACAAGACGCGATGCTCTTCCGCGCGCTCGATTCGGTAGCCGGCGCGCGGTGCGTACGACCACTCGTCGCGCACGTGGTCCTCAAGAGCGGCCGCGGCGCTTGGAAAGCCGTCATGGGCGCCGAAGTAGTTCGGCGACGGTGGGCCGGCGCATTCGAGTGCGGCGGCCGCGGCGGCACGCGGTGCGTCCGGGTCATCGGGCTTCAAGGATGCGATGTACAACGGTCCGTCGTACGTCGGCACGGTGGGCGATGCGGAAACCGACGACGAGTCTGCAGTTATCGCCGTTGTGACATCGGAAGTGGTCGGGGCGCCCTAACTGCCCGTTTGTACGCCGGAGCCGCACGCGGACGTGAGCAGCGCGACAATGATCACGGCACGTCTCATGCGTCTCCCTCGGAGCCGGTGGCCAATTGGACGGTGACAGGGCTCCGCCGGTTCCGTCCCCGAGTGGTCTCTCGGAATCCGAGAGACCAAGCGGGTTAAAACAGGTTGCCGTTCAGGGCGATGAAACCCGTGATGAGAACGGCGAGCACCCCGATGCCGGGCCGCGCGAACACCGACGGCCCGTCCGGAGCGGGCACTGGTTGGGGGTGGTCACAGCGGGGTCGCGGTGTGTCGGCGTCGAGGCGCACCACACGCTGCGCCAGATCGTGAACGTCAAGGGCGACTGACCACGCGGAACCCGCGTCATCCGCGCGGAAACGAACCTCACGGCGTAGCGTCGAACCATCATGAGCCACGACGACGAGGTGTTCGACTACGAGTACGACGACGAGCTCGACCACGTCCGCGAGGGCGGCGGCAGCCGCACCGGTATGTACTGGGCCGCAGGGCTCACCCTGGCGATGCTGTCGTTGCTCGCCGGCTACCTCATCGGCGGTGCACGAGGCGGTGGCGACGACGAGCCCGTCGCACAGGTTGTCACGGAGACAGCTTCCGCGAAGCCAACGTCGCCGGGTTCCACGAGCGCCGCGCCGAGTTCCGACGCGCCGTCGCCGAGCGAGTCTGCGTCACCCTCGTCCTCGGCGGCGGTCAAGCCTGATGCCGAGTTGATCGCCGCGGTAAGCGCGGCAGGCGACATCGTGCTCGCCGATCCGGACACGGCCCAGGTCGTACGCACGCTCGTCCCCGCCGCGGGAGACCGGCCCGAGGCCGACCCGAGCATCGCGTGGAATGCGAAAGCCGGTGTCGTCTACTTCACCCGCGCCGGGTGCGCGATCTGGCGGCATCAGATCGACGGCGCGGCCACTGAGCAGATCGGCTCCGGCCGGCGAATCGCACTCAGCCCAAACGGCAAGTACCTGGCGTTGTGGACGTGCAACCCGGGTCCTGGCGCCTTCGAGATCATGCAGATCGACAACCGAAAGACGCTCCTGTCACTGCCACTCACCACCGCAGCGCCGGACGCGGGTGGCGGCATGTCGCAACTCTCAGACATCGACTGGCGGCCGGACGGCACAGCGATCGTGGTGACCGAAGGGTGGGAAGGCGATGACGTGCAATATCTGATCACTCTCGCCAAGCCGCCGAAGTCGGTTCAGAGCGGTTCCCGCATTCCGGTGAAGGGCGTCAACGGCAGCTATCACGCGGTGGAGTACGTCGGCTCGCAGCTGGTCATGTCCGGCACCTGTTGCCCGCCCGATGCCGCGACGTCGCACGTCGTCCTGCGTGACCGCAAGACGGGCACGGCGACGAAGATCGCGCAGCTCTCCGACATCGGACTCGTGCGCGTGACTGCTGACGGGAAGGGCCGCCTGCGCTATCTGCGGCGGCCGGGCGCTGACGGCCCCGGTGCCATGTGGGCACTGGACGATCTCAAGGGCGAGGCGCGCGAGGCCGGCGGCCAGTTCATCGCGATCGATTGGTAGCACCGACGGCGATCGACGGGTAGCACCTACGGCGTAGGGCTCGCACTGGGCGCGAGCGGCATCGGCGTCGCCGGCGGCGTGAAGTCGGCATCGACCGGCTCGGTCGGCGCCTTCCGCAGACGCAAGGTGCCGGTCGCCACGCGAACAGAGGTGAGGACGGCGGTGGCCGGGTCGAAACAGTAGTCCCCGCTCTCGAACCCTTCACCTGGCGGCGTCACCGTCCCTGGCGAGACGGGCTCGAGATCGGCCAACCGCTCGACGTGAAAGCAGGTGCCGACCGGCACCCCTGCGGCGGGGCTCGCGGCAGGAAGCGGGCTGATTGCGAAACCGTCCGGCTTCTTGGCCAACGCGTCGACACCGTTGATGAACAGCTCCTGCACGCCGGGGTTGAACGCGTCGGGTACCTTCTCGCCAGGCTTGGCGACTAGCGCGCAGCTCGGCGGTTTCCCTTGCGCGAGGCCGCAGGAAACGCGGCCGACCGCGATGTCGTAGAACTGCACGCGCGCCGGGCCGGCCGACAGGTCGACGCGGTAGAACGGCGGGTCTGCGACGATGCGGATGACCCCTCTCGTGCCACGCGCCGCGAAGTCATAGCTGGCGTCGTACGCCGCCGCTGCCGACCGTTTGGCGAGCGCCGTCAACGCCTTCGCAGCAGTCGGATCGTTCGAGGGCGCTGGCGTTGCCGAAGCGCTGGGCGTGGGTTCCCTAGCGGGCGGCGCAGTGCCGGCCGCGGACTCGGGCACGCGGATCGTGGCGGAGGCCCCGCCGACGACCGCCGGCTCGTCGGACTTCTCCTTGTTCGTGCATCCGGTCGCGACCACGCCAGCCACCACAACGGCGGCCAGCAGTCGACTTCGCATCCATCGATCCTCGCACGCCGGGTTATGTGGTGCGCGCGGGAAAGGCTGCCACGTATGGCGATCGATGACCGCTGCAGCGCCTTGCTTGACGACCGTACAGCTTGGCTTCGCCACGATGAGGGCACAGGCTGTCGACTACTTTCGCGCGGTGGGACTGCGCGGCGCGTTCTGGGGCGGTAGCTAGGCGACAGGCACCGGCGCTTCCTCGGGCGGTGCGTCGGAGGAGTGGCCGGGGTCCAGCCGCAGTTTTGGGTCGATGACGACCGCGGCGTTGTTGACCGCAGAGGCCGCCTCGCCGAAGCCGACCGAAATCAGCCGCACCTTTCCGTCGTACTCGGCGATGTCGCCCGCCGCGAAGACTCCAGGAATGCTCGTCGCGAAGCGACGGTCGACGCAGATTCGCCGGGATCGCGTCTCGAGTCCCCAGGAAAGCAACGGTCCGAGGTCGGCGGTGAAGCCGAGTGCGGCGATCACCGATTGCACCGGGATAGTGCGGGTCAGCGTGCTGTCGGTGCGGCCGGTGAGCTCGACGCCGGTGATCGCAGCGTCGCCGAGAATCCGCGAGACCTCGGAATTGATGACGAGCTCCGCCGACGAATTGCGCACCAGATCGACCGTGTACTTGTGCGCCCGGAACGTGTCGCGTCGGTGCACCACGGTCACGCTGCTGGCCAGCGGCTCGAGCGCGATGGCCCAGTCCATTGCGCTGTCGCCGCCACCCACGATGACCACGTCCTGGCCGGTGAACTCCTCGAAGGCTGGCATGAAGTAGTACAGCCCGCGCCCTTCCCAGGTGCCGTCGTCAGCGGGCAGCGGACGTGGCGCGAAGGTGCCGATGCCGCCCGTCACCAGCACTGCCTTGCTGTGCACCTGCACGCCGTCGTCGCTGCCGACGGTCAGTACGCCGCTTTCGTCGTTGCGGTCCAGGGTGACCGCGCGATGGCCGAGGAGGTACGTCGGATCGAATGCCGCCGCCTGCTCGACGAGAGCGTCGACGAGCTCGCGGCCGCGAATCTTCGGGAAGCCGGCGACGTCGTAGATCATCTTCTCGGGGTACAGCGCCGAGACCTGGCCGCCGGCCGCCGGGAGCGAGTCGATGATTGCGGTCCGCAGGCCGCGGAAGCCGGCGTAGTAGGCGGCGTACAGGCCGGCGGGCCCAGCACCGACGATCAGCAGGTCCACTTCGTACTCAGTCATCAGGTCCCTGTCCAAGCGGCGTCAACGGCGGGCCGAGGCTACACGAAAGGCAAGGTCGGGCTCCTCCACCGGACAGTGCCAAACAACAGATTTTCCGGCCCGGAACGTGCTGGGGTGGCCTGCAGCGAAGATCTTCCGGCAGTCTGCCGGTCAGCTCGGAGGTCATTCGAAACCCTTCGGACGACCCCGCGCGCCGCCCGTACACTCGGGACACCCCAACGAACGTGAAAGGACCGCAACCGCCGTGGCACTCGTGGTGCAGAAGTACGGCGGCTCGTCGGTCGCCAACGCGGAGCGCATCAAGCGCGTCGCCGAGCGCATTGTCGCTACCAAGCGTGAGAGCAACGACGTGGTCGTCGTCGTCTCCGCCATGGGCGACACCACCGACGAGCTGATCGCGCTGGCCAACCAGGTCTCTCCGCTGCCCCCGCCGCGGGAAATGGACATGCTCCTGACCAGCGGAGAGCGCATCTCGATGGCTGTAGTCGCGATGGCGATCGCCAACCTGGGGATGACGGCGCGCAGTTTTACCGGGTCGCAGGCCGGCATCATCACGGACTCCACACACGGCAAGGCTCGGATCATCGACGTCACGCCGGGGCGCATTCGCACAGCGCTGGACGAGGGACACATCGTCATCGTCGCGGGCTTCCAGGGCGTCAGCGTCGACAGCAAGGACATCACGACGCTGGGCCGTGGCGGGTCCGACACGACCGCGGTCGCACTTGCGGCGGCGTTGCAGGCCGATGTCTGCGAGATATACACGGACGTCGACGGCGTCTACACCGCGGACCCTCGACTCGTGCCCAATGCGCGCAAGATCGACCGCATCTCCTACGAGGAGATGCTCGAGATGGCGGCCTGCGGCGCCGGCGTACTCATGCTTCGGTGTGTCGAGTACGGACGACGGCATGGCGTCGCGATCCACGTGCGGTCCTCGTTCAACACCAACACCGGAACGCTTGTCACGGAAGGCGGAAAGATGGAGCAGGCGATCATCTCGGGGGTCGCCCACGACCGCAGCGAGGCCAAGGTCACGATCGTCGACGTACCCGACAAGCCCGGCGAGGCAGCGCACATCTTCCGCGTCCTTGCCGACGCGGGCGTCAACCTCGACATGGTCGTGCAGAACGTCTCGCATGCGTCGACCGGCCGCACCGACATCTCGTTCACGTTGCCCAAGGCCGACGGACCGACCGCCCTGCAGGCGCTCGACAAAGTCAAGGGACAGATCGGGTACGAGTCACTGCAGTACGACGACCACATCGGCAAGGTGTCGTTGATCGGCGCGGGAATGAAGAGCCACCCGGGCATCACTGCGGCGATGTTCGAGGCGCTCGCCAGCGTCGCGGTCAACATCGAGATGATCTCGACGTCGGAGATCCGCATCTCGGTGATCTGCCGCGACACCGACGTACCGGCTGCTGTGCAAGCGATTCACGATGCATTCGACCTCGGCAGCGACGAGGTGGCAGAGGTTGCCGGCACCCCTGCAAGCAGTTCGCAGTGACCGGTCTCAACGTCGGCATTGTCGGCGCGACCGGGCAGGTTGGTGAACTGCTCCGCGAGATCCTCGTCGAGCGCGAGTTCCCGATCGCATCGATTCGGTTCTTCGCTTCGGCGCGATCCGCAGGCCGGTCGCTGCCGTGGAAGGGCGAAGACGTCATCGTCGAGGATGCGTCCATCGCCGATCCGAGTGGTCTCGACATCGCGCTGTTCTCCGCCGGCGCTGCAACGTCGCGAGAGCTGGCCCCACGCTTCGCCGCGGCCGGCGCCATCGTCATCGACAATTCGTCCGCCTGGCGGATGGATCCCGATGTCCCACTCGTCGTGAGCGAGGTCAACGCGGTGGACGTCGCCGACGCACGCAAGGGGATCATTGCGAATCCCAACTGCACGACGATGGCGGCGATGCCGGTCCTGAAGCCACTGCACGATGAGGCGCAGCTCGTTCGGCTTGTGGTCAGCAGCTACCAGGCGGTGTCGGGCAGCGGGCTCGCCGGTGTCGAGGAGCTGGCGGGCCAGGTCAGCGCGGTCGCGGACAAGTCGCGCGAACTCGTCCACGACGGATCCGCGCTGTCGTTTCCTGAGCCCACCAAGTACGTGAAGCCGATCGCGTTCAACGTCATCCCGCTCGCCGGCTCGATCGTCGCCGACGGCTCCCTGGAGACCGACGAGGAGCAGAAGCTTCGCAACGAGAGCCGCAAGATCCTTGGTATCCCAGGCCTTCGCGTGTCGGGCACGTGTGTGCGCGTGCCGGTGCTGACCGGCCACTCGCTGTCGATCAACGCAGAGTTCGCCCGGCCGATTTCGGTCGACCGCGTCCATGAGCTCCTCGCGGGCGCGCCGGGAGTCGAGCTCGTCGACGTACCGAATCCGCTCGAAGCTGCTGGCAAGGATCCGAGTTTCGTCGGCCGGGTGCGTCAGGACACATCGGTCGACGGTGGCCGAGGCTTGGTGCTGTTCGTCAGTAACGACAATCT
>JBDSAK010000352.1:0-3314 GCA_039922195.1 Mycobacteriales bacterium | reverse complement strand
GCATACCCGGCAGGTGTCGTCGTACAGCACCGTCAACTCCCTGGGTCCCGCCGCCGGCGTCAGCACGCCTGCGCTCCCCAGGACGCGGGACCCGTCGCCGGCTCGATCTGCTGGTCGGGAGCGACCGGCGGCGGCGCGAACCCGAGAACCGCGCGGCGGCGCAGCCGATTGAAGATGTACAGGTTGCCGAAGTGCATCGCACCCAGCACGAGCAGCACGAACCCTAGTTTGCTGGAGAGCGCCTCGAGCGAGGTCTGCGCGCTGTCGACCCGCTGGTTCAGCTTCAGCGCAAGGGCGACGTAGCCCAGGTTGACCAGGTAGAAGCCGACGACCAGCAGGTGGTTCACGGAATCAGCCAGCTCCACGTTGCCGTGGAAGACGTCGACGAGGAACACGCGGCCAGCCTTGAACAGGGTCCGCGCGACCCACATGGTGAGACCGATGCTGATGAGCAGGTACGCGCCGTAGGTAGTGACGATGGGTGTCATGAAATGACCTTTCCGTAGATTATTTGAACGTGTTCAACTGAATAGTACTCAGTTTCTGAACATGTTCAAGTAACTCTCCGTGTCAGCAGAAGCGGGGAAAGTGGGCAGCCGCCAGATGCCGCCAGGCCGGCCAGCCGGCCGGCGTGCCGGTCGGAACGCGCTCGACCTGATGCTTGATCCCGAGTTCACCGAGCAGCGCCGCAAACTGCGTGGTGCGGGCGTGATCCCGTTCGCCGGCCATGCCGAGTACGACGTTGAGCCGCCCGGTCAGCCAGTCGACGTGCTCGGGACCTAGGGCTGCCGCCGCCGCTATCGACGTCGAGTCGTAGCTGCCGGACATGCAGATCGCCACGGGAAAGAGATCTGCGCGGCGCACCGCCAGGTCGGCCGCAGTGACCGCACCCTCACCGCATCCCGCGGTCAGTACCTCGACGGGGCCGGCGCAGTCGGCGTACACGAAGGGCAGGACGCGATCGACGACCCAGGCCTCGTACGCGCCGCGGTCAGCGGCATCCGTGCTGTCGAGCCCGTCGACGGAGTAGACCTTGAGCCGGCCTCCCTGCACCAGGTCACCGACCGCGGCGAGCATCCCGTTGTCGTCGAACTCCCAGGCCCGGCCACCTACCGGCGGGAAGGCGAGCACGGGGCGGCCGTAGTGGCCATGAACGAGGACGTCACCGGTTCCGCGAGCGGAAGGGGCTTCCAGCTGGACGTGGTGCCGCCTCATCGATCGGGCCCAGCCGTACGGCCTCTGTGCAGCGTCATCTCGGGTTCCAGACTAGGGCATCTCCCCACACAACAGGTCATCGCGACAACCCGCCCGAGATAGCAGCGCGCCGTGCTTGCGCAAGCTCTCGCTGTACCGAAAAGTGGCCCGTGTGGAACTCCTTGCCGGGCCGTACCTTGCCAGCGCCCTGCTGCTCGTCGCGGCCGGCGTTCTCAAAACTGCGCGACCCGGCGCCACGGCACTCGCGCTGCGTTCGGTAGGCGCTCGGATCCCGACCGCTGCCGTCCGCGCGGGCGGTGGGGCCGAGGCGATGCTCGGCGCCGGAGCAGTCCTGCTCGGCGGTCGGCTGATCGCCATCGCGGTCGGGGCGTCGTACGCCGCCTTCGCCGCGTTCGTTGTGGTCGCCCTGCGCCGCGGCGGTGTCGTGAGCAGCTGCGGCTGTTTCGGCACGCCGGACACGCCGCCCACGGTCACCCATGTCGGCGTCACCCTCGCGGCGGCCAGTGTCGGTTTTGCCTTCGCCACCGGCGGCGCCCACGGCCTGCCGACCGTGGTGGCCGATCAGCCGCTCGCTGGGGTGCCGTTCGTGTTCGCACTCGCGGCCTGCGCGTGGCTCGGTTACCTCCTGCTGGCCGTTCTGCCGACGGTGCGCAGACCGCGAGCCACCGCGTGAGCGCACGCCTCGTCGAACGTGCCGCGGAATTCCTCGAGTCGCGAAGCAGCAGGCGCAGCTTCCTCATGCGCGCGGCGGTGGTCGGATCGGCCCTCGCGACCACACCGCTGCAGTGGATCCTCAAGCCGGGGACGGCGTACGCCGCGGTGTGCGGGCCTGGCTCGAGCTGCACGAGCGGCTGGGCGGTCTTCTGCTGCTCCATCAACAAGGGGGTCAACAAGTGCCCTCCGGGGACGTTCGTCGGCGGGTGGTGGAAGGCCGACTTCTCGCCGTTCTGCTGCTCCGGCTCCGGGCTCGGCCCGCGCTACTACATCGACTGCCACGGCCGCTGCAGCGCGTGTACCCGTGGCTGCGAGGACGGCTTCTGCAGCCCGGACTGCGTCAACTGCAGGTGCCGCTGCGGCACAGAGAGCTGCGACAACCGGCGCGCCTGCTGCAACTACTTCCGCTACGGCCAATGCCACCAGGAGATCGGCTGCGGCGGGCCGGTCGCCTGCCGCGTGGTGACCTGCACGCCGCCCTACCAGCTGTATCCGTCCTGCACCCCGACGAGCGCGACCGACAACCGGACCCGCGACCACACCGCACCGTGTGTGAGCGGTCGATGCGCATGATGGAGCCCTGATGGCGATCCTGGTCGCGGCGCTGACGTGCGCGGTGCTGATGCTCGGCGTGCTCGTTGCCGGTCTGCTGCGCAGCCACGCCGAGATCCTGAAGTCGCTGCACGACCTGGGTGCCGGAATCGGCGAGGGCGACGGCGTGCGCAGCGCGTCGGACTTCCGCGTGCAGCCGGGCATCCCCTCGCCCGGTGAGTCCGTTTCGGTCGGTCACGACATTGCCGGTACGACGCCCGGCGACGAAGCGCTCGTCATCGCGATCACCGGGGTGCAGCAGCAGACGCTGGTCGCCTTCCTGTCCACCGGCTGCCTGACCTGCCAGGAGTTCTGGGAGGTCTTCGCGCACGCCGACCGGCTCTCGCTGCCCGAACGAACGCGCATCGTCATCGTCACCAAGAGCGCGACTGAGGAGAGTGAGTCGGCCGTCGCCGAGCTCGCGCCGGAAGGCATCGCACTCGTCATGTCGAGCGACGCGTGGGACGACTACAAGGTGCCCGGCTCGCCGTACTTCGTGCACGTCGACGGCGCATCCGGTCAGGTGATCGGCGAGGGCGCGGCGACGAGCTGGTCGCAGGTCGCGAGCCTCATCGGTCAGGCCGACCGCGACCGCCGCCTACACCGCCGCTCGCGCAAGCACACGGCGGGGCGGTTGCATCCGGCCGACCGCGACCGGGCGGATCTTGTCGACCGCGAACTTCTCGCCGCGGGCATCGCGCCGGGTGACCCGAGCTTGTTCCCGTCGGCGCCGATCGATGACTCTGCGGATGGCACAAGCCCCCCCGGCCGCCCCGCGTGAACTCCTTCGCGGT
>JBDSAK010000351.1:0-3542 GCA_039922195.1 Mycobacteriales bacterium | reverse complement strand
GTGTCGTCGGTGGCGTGAAACCGCCTGATTCCGGCGGTCTCCGCAGCGGCCACGATTCGCATCGCGGCGAGGACCGCGGTCGCGGATCAGGGCGGCTGGAAGCCGAGGCTGCGTAGCACGTCAGCAGCCGTGAGGGCTTGGCGCGATCGTTCTGGTTCTGGTCGCTGCGTCGGCGGCAGGAGCTGCCAGACGCCGTCGCACGTTCCGGCGCGCCAAGGTCGGTGATCGACGAGCCCCGCGTCGAGCAAGCGCTGCAAGCCGACATCGATCTCGTGTCGGCTCATGCCAAGTGTTGTGGCCATGCGTTCGCGGCTGAAGAAGGACACGCCGCGCCGGTCGGCGGCAAGCGCCAATAACACCATGGTCGCCACCGCATGCGGTCCGATCTTGGCGAGCCAACCACCGTGCAGCAGCTCGGCGTCCAGCCAACCAAAGGCGCCCATCGGTCGCCGTTCGAGCTTGGGCCGCGGCGGGACTGGCGGTGCACGCCGGTTCATGAAGACCTCCGCTTCTTGGCCCGTTCCTTTCGCTCCGTCGCCTTCTGCTCAGCGCGCTCGAGCGCTTCCTTCTGCCGGTACGACTCGCCGTCGATGCTGACGAGCTCGGCCTTGTGCACGACGCGGTCGACGATGGCGCTCACGCAGCCAGCACCGCCGAAGACCGCGGGCCACTCGGAGAAGGCCTTGTTCGACGTCATCACGGTCGACCGGTGTTGGTGTCGCTGGCTGATGACCTCGAAGAACAGGTCCGCAGCCCGGCCGGCGTGCACGAAGTAGCCGATTTCGTCGAGGATCAAGATCCGCGGTCGGCAGTAGCGCCTCAGGCGTCGTGCCAGTGCCGATGCCGAATCCTGCGCCGCGAGGTCGTTCAGCATCGCGCTGGCGGACGTCATCAGAGCGGTGTGTCCGCTCTGTAGCGCCTGGTGGCCGAGGTTCTGGGCAATCATCGTCTTGCCGGTCCCGGCCGGCCCGAACAACACGACGTTGGCGTTGTCTTCGAGGAAGGCGAGCTGCACCAGGTCTTCGATCTGCTCGCGGTCGATCACCTTTGGCCATTGCCAGTCGAAGTCGGCGATCGACTTGAAGTCGCCAAGGCGAGCGCCACGAATGCGCCGCTGCAGACTCCGTCTTGCACGCTCGTCTTCCTCGGCACCGAGGTACTCGCGCACCCATGCCTGCTTGCTGAGCTGGTCCCAGTTGGCCAACAAGCCCCATAGGCCGAGCCGACGAGCCCGCTCCTGCATGTCTGCTTCAGCTCGAGGCATCATCAGAGACCTCCTTGCTGCCATGCAACAGTTCGTCGTAACTGCGCAGATCGCGCGGCGGCACGACGAGGTCGCGCACACGAGCGTCGTCGGGCAGATCGACTCTGGTTGTCGGCGGCGTGCCCGCCGCCTGGCGTTCGCGTTCGAGGATGCGTCGCACCGCGTTGTAGCTCATCGTTTCGGCGGCCATCGCCTCGCGCACCGCCTGCTCCAACGCGACCGAGCCAAACTGGTCCAGCAAGACGAGGAAACTTCGCGTCGCCCAGCCGAGATTCTCACCCTGCTCAGCCAACTGCACGAAGAGTCGCTGGCTGCTCGGCACGGCCTGCGCGAGCCGGTCGAGCGCTCGGTGCTTCCTCGCCTCGCCCTTGCTCTTCCGCAGCGCCTCGGTGTGCTTGCCATCCTCGACGACCACGCCGCGGTCGAAGCTGCGGGTGTGCTCGGCGACCTCGATGCCGTCCACGAACACGCGGACCCGTTCGAGCGTGGCCCGCACTTCGACGACTCGCCGCACGAAGTCGTGCGGCACCGAGTAGTCGTTGCTCTGGAAGCGCACGTGCGGCGTCTTGCCGACCTTCACGGCAACGACTTCCTCGGTCACGTACGGCTTGTCCGGCAACGCCAGCAACCGCGGCTGCTCCTCGGCAAACGCCGTCGCCACCGTCTTCTGCTTGTCGTCAGGCCACGGCCTTTCGCTGGCCTCGCCAAGACACCACGCCTCGGCCTGCACGTTCAGGTCGTCGACGTCGCGCCAACGCCGCGCTGGCCAAAACGATGTGCGCACGTAGCCGATCGCCCGTTCGACGCGGCCCTTCTCGTTGCCGCGCGCCACCGCCGCCGGGCGGATTTCGAAGTGGTAGTGCTTGGCGAAGGCGACCAGCTTCGGGTTGAACAGAATCGCATCGCCGCGGCGGTCGAGCACCGCGCTCTTCAGGTTGTCGTAGATCAAGACGCGCGGCAGCCCACCAAAGGCGTCGAACGCGGCGACGTGTCCGCGCAGGAAGTTCTCCATGCGCTGGTCGAGGTAGAAGCGCAGGAAGATCCGCCGCGAGTACGGCAGCACGCAGACGAAGGCGAGCAACGGTCGCTCGGCGCGACCGATCTTCACCTTGCCGAAGTGCGCCCAGTCGACCTGGCCGTGTTCGCCGGGCAGCGCCGTCATGCGCAGAAAGGCCTCGACCTTTCGCGGTGGTCGATGCCGCGCAACCATGTGCCGGAAGTGTTCGCCGCTGCCGCGATAGCCGCGCTCGCGGCACATCTGGTAGAGCCGACTCGACAGCAGGCCCGGGTAGCGCCGCAGCGAGTCGAGCATGAAGGGTAGGTAGGCGTCGATGCGCGCCGGCCGCTGCGGCCGTGTCGGCGGCGCGCCGTCGGTCGTGATCACGCGCGTCACCACGTCGTGGTGCACGTGCAGATGCGACGCGATCGTCGCGATCGGCCACTTCTCGACGTGGTGGAGGCGGAGGATCTCCGCCTCGGCTTCGCTGCGGATCACCATGCACACCGCCCTCGGTCGTCATGGCCAGGTGCGTGGTGAGCCGCGGCGGCGCAGGAAGCTGTTGCGCGAGTAGACGCCGCACGGCGCACCGCAGAAGCAACAGGTTGCAGGGGAAAGGGAATGCGTCCGAGCGGACGCGCGAAGGGGTCGATCGTGTTCATGGTGTCGAGGCAGTCGCCTCGGCACCGCTTCAACCACCAACGGCGCGGCGGGTGGACCCTGATGCGTTACGGAATCGGTCGGCCGACGGCGCCCAGCCCGATGCCGCCGCTGCCGCGCGGCGTTGTTCCGTCGCCCGATCTCGCTCCGCCGGTAACGGCGCTCGGCCACCCGGCAGCTCTCTCGTCGCCGCTTCGATCCGCAGCCCGTGCAGTAGCGGTTGCCGCGATCACAACGCGTGCAGACGACGACCCAGGCCCCGCAGCAGCGGCAGGCGAACACTCGATGGCTGTCCACGGCGGCGACAGATCGCCATCGGGGACTGGACGAGAGCACGCACGGTCCGCCACACTGCTACGAGCAGACGTCGCGGCTTGCCGTGTCGTGTGTTGAAGGAAGCTCGGCGGGTTACCACACCTCTGCAGCCGGGCTTCCGTCTTGTACGGGCCTGATGGTCGCGGCCCTTGTAGCGACCACGCCGGTGGCAAGCATCCGCGGATCCCGGCGGCCAGCACCTTCGCCGCCATCGCCAAGAACCAGAGCCAAAAGCTGCGCAACGGGAGATGGAATCAGAGCCAGCTCAGACCGCCGGAATCAGGCGGATCTACGCCGCCGTCGACA
>JBDSAK010000350.1:0-20193 GCA_039922195.1 Mycobacteriales bacterium | reverse complement strand
CGTAGAAAAGATTGTCGCCGAGAACGAGGGCCGCGGGTTCGCCTTTGAGGAAGCCCACATCGTCCGCGATGTGAAACGCCTGAGCGAGGCCATCGGGGCTGGGCTGTTTAGCGTAGGAAAGTTTGAGACCGAGATTGGCGCCATCACCGAGGAGCCGGCGAAACAGCGGCAGATCGGTCGGCGTCGAGATGAGCAGGATCTCGCGGATGCCGGCCAGCATCAGTGTCGTCAGTGGGTAGTAGATCAGCGGCTTGTCGTAGACGGGCAACAACTGCTTGCTCACGACGCGCGTGATCGGGTAGAGCCGGGTGCCCGAGCCGCCGGCGAGGATGATGCCCTTCATCGCTGTGCTGGCATCCCGTCAGCCGCAGACGCGGCGCAGGAAAAAGTACGGGTTGCTCGGGCGGCCGCCGCCGGGCCAGCGTTCGAAGTGCACATGCGCTGCCCCCCCGGCGGCGTTTCCAGTCGCGCCGACAGCCCCGATGTATTCACCGGCGTGGACGCGCTCGCCGACGCCGACGGCATGTGACGAGTTGTGCGCGTAGTAGTAGCTGTCGCCGTTGTCTCCGCGCAGAATGATCGCCTTGCCGCCGAGGCCACCCGACTTGATCGACGCGATGGTTCCGCTCGCCACCGCATAGACCGGCGAGCCGTACGGCGCGAAAATATCGGTGCCCTTGTGACGCCGGCCGCCCGAGCGGCGGTCACCCCATGTGTCGCGGAAGGTGTTGGCCGGGCCTACGGCGCAGGCAAACCCACCGGAGACCGGGCCGCCGCCGCCGTCCGGGCCCTCATCGCCGTCGGGCGAGTCGCTGTCATCGTCGGCGTCGGGCGGCGAAGTCTGCCGAACAGCGCGGCTGGCCCTCTTCCGCTGCGCAATCCGTGTCTTCTCGGCTTTCGCGCGGTCGCCCGCGATGCGCACCCGGCGCAGCCGCGCGGCTTCGGCGAGCCGCTGTGCCGCAGTGGCCTGCTCGTGCGTGGACACCAGGGTGAAGAGCTGCTCGAGCTCGGCGCTGTCGCCAGCCAGATTGGCCCGGACGGTGTCGAGCTTCTTCTGCCGCTCCGTCACCGTCTCGCGCGCGACGCGCAGCTCGCGGTGCAGCGCACTCGCCCGCTGCATCGTGAGGCGTGCCTGCCGACCCGCCTGGTCGAGAGTGGCCACCTTGCTCAGTGCGTTGCCGCTCTGCGTACCGGTGATCAGCGTGAGCGTCGGGTCGACGCCCTGTCCGCTCATGTACGCCGCCCGCGCATAGCTGGCGACCTGAGCCGACACCGTGGCCTGCTCCGCTTCCGCGGCAGCGATCTTCCGGCGCAAGGCGGTGAGTTCGTCGTCGAGGTCGGCTTCCTGCTCCTCGGCCGCGTGCAGCCGCTCGGACGTCGCCTCGAGCTTGGTGCGCACCTCAGCCGACGTGAGTTCGTCGGCGGCGTGGGCGGTCGCGGCGGCCGACCCGGCCATGACCACGCTGAACACCACGGCCAAGGGCCGGAGCAGGGCGCGGCGCAAGGTGCTTGGCAAGCACTGACTCCCGTACGTAGTCCCGGCAGGGCAAGCAGAACTGCGCCGTCGCAGTTCGCTATTGACCCCGCATGCTACGGGATCGGGCGATTCGGTCCAGCCTGGGACATCACTGCGGCAACAGAATCTCGTTCTGTTTTCGGCTGTACTATCCGGTCAGCCGGGTCAGAACGGGCCGGTCAGCCAGCTGGACAGGGGTGTGCAATGTCGCGATCGGTCCGCGAGGTCGTCTACGTCGACGGGGTGCGCACTCCCTTCGGCAAGGCCACCAGCACCGGCCTGTACGCGGGCACCCGGGCCGACGATCTGGTCGTCAAAGTGATTCGGGAGCTGCTCCGGCGCCACCCCGGCTTGCCGCCGGAGCGCATCGACGAGGTCGCCATCGCGGCGACGACCCAGACGGGCGACCAGGGACTGACGATCGGCCGCATGTCGGCGCTGCTCGCCGGACTCCCCCGCAGCGTTCCTGGCTTCGCCATCGACCGGATGTGCGCCGGCGCGTTGACGGCAGTCACATCCGTCGCGAGCGCCATCGGGGTCGGCGCCTACGACGTGGCGATCGCCGGCGGCGTCGAGCACATGGGTAGGCACGCGATGGGCGATGGCGCCGACCCCAATCCGCGGCTGCTGTCCGAGCGGCTCGTCGACCCGTCGGCAATGGTGATGGGGCAGACGGCCGAGAATCTGCACGACCGCTATCCCGGCATCGACAAGGCGCGCTGCGACGCCTTCGCCGCAGTGAGCCAGCAACGCACCCAGGCGGCGTACGACGCCGGCATCATCGAGCCGATGCTGGTGCCCGTCGCCACGTGGTCCGACCAGGGCTACGGCCTGGCCACTCACGACGAGCCGCCCCGACCTGAGACGACCACCGGCGCACTGGCGACGTTGAAGACCCCCTTCCGGCCGCACGGCAACGTGACGGCGGGCAACTCCGCCGGCCTCACTGACGGCGCGACCGGCTGCATCATCGCGGCCGAGGATGTCGCCGCAGAGCTGGGTCTGCCGGCGGCCATGCGACTCGTCGGTTTCGCGTTTGCCGGTGTCGACCCTGAACTCGTCGGGGAAGGGCCCATCCCCTCAACCGAGAAGGCGCTGGCGCGCAACGGATTGAGCATCACCGACATCGGCGCCATCGAGATCCACGAAGCGTTCGCCGTACAGGTCCTCGCATTTCTCGATCACTTCGGCATCGCTGCGGACGACAGCCGAGTCAATCCGTACGGCGGTGCGATCGCGGTCGGCCACCCGCTCGCTGCTAGCGGTGTGCGGCAGCTGATGCACCTGGCGCGCCGCTTCGAAGACGAGCCCGTGGTCCAGTACGGGATGGCGGCGATGTGCGTCGGCCTCGGCATGGGGGCAACCGTCATCTGGGAAAACCCGCGCTTCGGAAGCGGGCCCCGATGAGTGCCGACCCCGAACTCGTCACGACAGCCAAACTGCAGGTCGTCGACGTACCCCGCGCCGGTGCCGTTGCGTTGATCACGCTCGACAACGGGCTCGATCACCGCAAGCCGAACACGTTCGGTGCCCTCGGTCTCGCGTCGATCGGTGCCGCGATAGATGTCGCCCTCGAACTCGCCGTCGACGGGCGGGTCCTCGCCATCGCCATCACGGGCAAGCCGTACAGCTTCGCGGCGGGCGCCGATCTCACCGCGATCGGTTCGCTCACGTCATACGACGACGCGATCGCCGTTGGACGGCAGGGTCACGCTGTGTTCCGGCGCCTCGCCGACGCACGGGTGCCGACGTTCGCGTTCATCAACGGAGCAGCCCTCGGCGGCGGCCTCGAGATTGCCTTGCACTGCCACTACCGCACGATCTCCGGCGATGTGCCGGCGATCGCGCTGCCGGAATGTTTCCTCGGGCTCATCCCCGGCTGGGGCGGCACTCAGCTGTTGCCTCGCCTCATCGGGATCGAGGCCGCAGTCAAGGTCATCGTGGCCAACCCCCTGAGCCAGAACCGAATGCTCAAGGCGCCGCAGGCCTGCCAGCTCGGCGTTGTCGACGTGTTGTTCGAGCCCGCTGACTTCCTCGAGCGGTCACTGGCGTGGGCCGGGGAGGTCGCGACCGCGCGCATTTCGATTCCGCGCAGGCCGCGCGACACAGCCGACCAGTGGCTCGCGGTCCTGCAGTCCGCGCGAGCCGACGTGGACGTGCGCGTCCACGGTTCGGCACCAGCGCCCTATCGGGCGCTCGACTTGCTCCAGCTCGCGCGCGACGCCGACGTCGACAGCGGCTTCGCAGCAGAAGACGCCGCACTGGCCGACCTGATCATGAGCGACGAGTTGCGGGCGAGTCTGTACGCCTTCGATCTCGTTCGCCGACGCGCCAAGCGCATGCCGCTGGCCCCGGACCCAGAGCTCGCCCGCCGGGTGACCAAGGTCGGCATCGTCGGTGCTGGCCTGATGGCATCGCAACTCGCCCTGCTGTTCGCGCAGCGGCTCGAAGTGCCTGTCGTCCTGACAGATGTCGATGACGCCCGGCTCGAAGCGGGACTTGCCGCCGTTCACGGCGACATCGGGGAGCAGGTCGCCCGCGGACGCTGGTCTACCGATCGCGGCAACCGTCTCAGCAGACTCGTGACGGGCAGCGTCGACAAGCGCGTCTTCGCGGATGCCGACTTCGTCGTCGAGGCGGTGTTCGAGCAACTGGCCGCGAAGCAGGAAGTCTTCGGCGAGTTGGAAGCCATCGTGAGCGACACGTGTGTGCTGGCATCGAACACCTCGTCGTTGTCGGTCACCGACATGGCTCGCGGCCTGGCGCATCCGGAGCGCGTCGTGGGCTTCCATTTCTTCAACCCGCCAGCGGTGCTGCCACTGCTCGAGATCGCCCGCACTCCGGCGACGGATGACGCGACGTTCGCAACCGCGTTCGCCGTCGGCAAGCTCCTGAAGAAATCGTGTGTGCCGGTAGCAGACGCGCCGGGATTCGTCGTCAACCGCTTGCTCACCCGGCTGTTCGCAGAGGTGCTTCGAGCCATCGACGAGGGCACTGACTTCGACGTCGCCGACCGAGCGCTCGAGCCGCTCGGACTGCCGATGTCGCCGCTGATGCTCGTTGGCTTCACCGGCGCGGCCGTCACCCAGCACGTGGCGGAATCGTTGTGCGCGGCGTACCCCGATCGCTTCTACGTCTCGCCCAACCTTCGCCGGGTCGTGGCGGCCGGAAAGGCGTCGATCCTCACCTGGGTGGGCGGCGACCCCGTCGTCGATCCTGACGTCGAGGCGCTCTGGCAGCGACCTGTGGGCGGCGGACCGGACGGGCCAGAGGTGTTGGCCCGCGCCACCGAAGCACTGTGCGACGAGGTGCGGCGACTGCTCGGCGAGGGGGTCGTCCCCGACGTAAGAGACGTGGATCTGGCGTTGCTGACCGGCGCCGGGTTCCCTTTCCAGCTTGGCGGTATCACCCCATATCTGGACCGTGCCGGCATCAGTCAACGCATCACTGGTTCGCGGTTCCACGAGCCTGGTGTGGCGAGCCTGCCGACCTAGCTCGGTCGAAGCGCAGCGCGATCACCCGAGCACGCAATGTCATTCACTCGAATGCTGAATCGAAAGCCCGGTGAGCGGAAACCAGCGCGGGGTACCGTTGCCGCATGCACCCGGACACGACCGACATCGCGCTGCGCCGCTGCGTGTTCGCCGTCAGTGTCCTGCGCGATATCGATCTGATTCCCGGTCGCGACGGAGTCGAACTGTCGGGCACACCGGCGATTCAGGTGTCCTGGGACGAGTTGCGCCGGGCCGCTGCCGGAGTCGATCCGGAAAGCACGGACGGCCACGACAACGTCGCGCGCTGGCTCCAGCAACGCCGCTGGGTTGCCGGCAGGCACCGGTCGGAATTGCGCGAGGCCGCCCGTCCGGTCGGCCTCCCCGCCGGGCACGCGCTGCACCCCGGCGACGACTGGCCCCGCGAGCGGGTGCTCGGCGACGCTCTGGACCTCGGACTCGGCTTCGTCGGCGCTGACCCTGCACAACCAGAAGCCGTCGTCATCCTGCCGCCGGCGTTGCTGGTCGCGGCAGCGGTCGACGTGACGTGGTGCTGGCAGGATGCGCGCCGCTACCTCGACCGGATGGCCACCCTCGCGATGCAGCGCTGGACGCGTGCACCGGGCCAGGTGTTGCGACCGATGGGCGACTGCGACGTCGTGACGCTCCTCGGGTCAGCGGCGTTCCGAGCGGCGCTGTGCACCGAATCGGGCGGCATGCGGGCCATGGTCGTGCCGATGCGCACACGCGGTTGGGCCGACCTGTCACACATCGATCCGGCGTTCGCGATTGCCGCGGCCGCAGCATCCAGCCCGGCTGACCGCGGATTCGAGCGCGGCCTGCTCGTCACGCCGGACGAGGTTGTCCTGGCGCTGGCCGGCGGACGTCCGCACGAGGTCGCACTCCGCGGCTCGGCGGTCGACCTGCCCCAGCATCTGCGTCCTGTGCTCTACCACCGCTGATCGTGCCGCTCGACCCGTACCTCGCAGCCATGTACGCCGTGCCCGGCGACGATGAAGTGCTCACCGCTGTCCAAGAGCGAGCGGCGCATCGCACTCGGACGCTGGCGGCGCGTCCGGCGGACTACGCGGACGACGGCCTCGAAGTCACGGACGACTACGCCGATCAGATTCCGCTGCGGGTCTACCGCCCTATCGGAGACCAGGCACGGCCGACCGCCGTCTACTTCCACGGCGGCGGCTGGGTGCTCGGTGATCTCGACACGCATGACTGGCTCGCTCGCGCCATCGCCATCGCCACCGACGCTGTCGTCGTCAGCGTCCACTACCGGCTCGCGCCCGAACACGCGTTTCCGGCCGCGCTCGACGACGCCTTCGCGGCAACGTGCTGGGCGGACGACCACCTCGGAGAACTCGGCGGCGCCTCCCTCGCGGTCGCCGGTGACAGTGCCGGGGGCGGCCTGGCGGCCGGGGTCTCGTTGCGCTGGCCGCCAGCTGGGCGGGCACCGCTGGCCGCGCAGCTGCTGCTCTACCCTGCTCTCGACCTGACGCTGGGATCACCGTCGCTCGTCGAGAACGCCGTCGGCAACGGCCTTCGTTCGGTGGACATGCAGTGGTTCGTGGACCAGTACGCGCCAGTCGCCCTCGATCGGCTCGACCCCTACGCATCGCCGCTGCTCGCGTCCGATGTCGGCAACTCGCCGCCCACCGTCGTTGTCACCGCTGCGTACGACCCGCTTCGTGACGAAGGTGACCGGTACGCCGCACGCCTCCGCGACGCAGGAGTGCGGGTCGACCACCGCTGCTTTCCGACTTTGGCCCACAGCTTCATGAAACCCGAGCTCGTCGCGGCCGTACCTGATGCTCGCACCGCGACAACAGAATCGCTACGCCTGTTCGCTGACCTGCTCGAGGCCTGACATCCGCTCTGGCACAACGACTGCCGGCACCACCAGCCTCGCTCGCGCTTTCGAGGGTGGATCCGATGGAGAAGCTGCGTCACTTGTTCGCCCACACGCACCCAGAGGACAGGTCATTCGGGCTCGAATCAGTGACGCTGGCCGAGGCCGACGACGAGCAGGTCGGGCCGGTGCTCCGCCGGGTCACGCGCCGGCGCGTCGATACATGACCACAACGTTGCAACTGCTCGGCATTTCCAGGGCGGCTGCGCGCCGCCGTGCGCTACTCGCCTACCAGGTGTGGATCGGCCACGTGCAGCTCGAGACCGCGGTGCCCGACGTCATGCCGAGGGGAAAGGCGCGGGCGGCCTACCTGCAACACATCCTGAAGACGCTGGAAAGCGGGCTGTAGGCCAGGGCTACGCCGCAGACGGGGCGAGCCGGTAGAAGCGCCAGAATCCGAACTCCTCGATCGGCAGCACTTCGAAACTGCCGAGCCCCGCGTCGGCTGCGTACTGGCGCAGGGTCGACGACCGCATCACCGTTCCGGTGCCGGCCGATTGCGGGTGTGCCATGCCGTCAGGTAGGCAGATCAACAGACTGAAGCCGTACATCAGTCGTTCGAGCTCGTCTCCCGGCGCCACAAACGACTCGGCAACGGCCTCATCCATGACGATCACGCATCCGTCCGGCGCCAGCGAGCGCGCTGCCGCCTCGAGCACGCTCACCGGCTTCGGCATGTCATGGATGCACTCGAAGGCGAACACCGCGGTGTAGGTCGTCTCCGGCAGCTGGGCTGCGTCCCCGTGATGGAAGCGCACCCGATCGGCGAGACCCGCTGACACCGCGTTGATTCGCGCCATCTCGACCGAGGCCAGGTCGATGTCGAATCCGTCAACAGTCGCGTCGGGGTAGGCGCGCGCCAGCGCGATGCTCGACCAACCAGCTCCGCAACCGATGTCGCCAATCCGGCAGCCGGAACGACGGAGGCTGTCATGGAGTCCCGGAACGCTGGCCAGGGCGCCAGGGAGCGCACGGTCGTACCACGGTCGATTCATGTCGGCCTGCGACTCGCGCGCGTCGGCGCCGTACGCGGCCCAACCAACGCCGCCGCCGCCGCGATACGCCCTGAGCAGCTCGGGCATCTGTCCAGCGGCGGCCGCGAACATGCGCGCCAGCGGCGCCAGATAGGACAAGCTTTGCTCGTCGGTCAGCACTTCTGCCAGGGCGTCGGATATGGAGAACCGCCGCCCGGCGGGGTCCGCGGAGGCGTCCACATCGAGCAGTCCGGTCACCGCCTGCTGTTCCAGCCACTCACGCGCATAGCGAGGCTGGGTCCCCGTCCGGGCGGCCAGCTCGTCCGGGGTCGCTGACCCCTCGCTCACGAGGCTGCGATACCACCCGAGCCGATCGCCGAGGTAGATCGACAGGATGTCGACCGCGCCGAGCGCTGACTCGAGCATCCGAGTGCCCAATGCCTCGACGTCGTTCTGCTGGGTTTCGGTCACGGTCATCACGGTCCGTCCCTTCGGCACGGTGATCCTAACGCCGACATCTGGTCTAGTGAACGCAACAGGAAGGAGTGCCGTGGTACCCGACGACTCAGCCGCGAACTCTCAAGACCGGCACCAGACGGTGCTGTACACGAGCGCGTCGGACGCCGCGCTCGGCGCGAATGAGGGCATCGAGCTCTGGCGCGGTTTCGATTCGGCAGCCCTGCGGACACAGGCGTTCCTGGCCCGCGCGCGAGTCGAATCCGGCATTTCCATCCCCGCGCACTGGCACAGCCAGGACACGATCGCCTACCTCGTCGAGGGCCGAGCGCTGTTTCGCAGCGGCGCTGATCTCGAGCACGTGCACGAGATGGCACCAGGCGACTGGTTGTTCGTGCCGGCCGGCATGGTGCACGTCGAGGAGACCCCCGACGGTGCCGTCGCCGACTTCCTCTACGCGCGTGATGGTGGCGGAGGGACGACGACGTACGTCGAGGACGAGGGCAAGCTCTAGAGTCCCTTCGCGAGCGCGTCGGAGATGACCGGCTCGCGCACCGCGACCGCTTCGACGATCGCCCGGGCAATCTCCTGGGCGCCAAGGCCGAACTCGATCAGAAGGGCGTCGCGCTTGCCCTGATCCAGGAATCGCTGCGGGATCCCAAACGTCAGCGTCGGCACATCCAGGCCGGCATCCCGAAGTGCGAGGTCGATTGCCGCGCCCACGCCGCCGACACGGCCACTGTCCTCGGCGGTGACGACAAGGGAATGCCGCGCGGCCAGTGCCACCAGGCCCGGATTGACCGGCTTGACCCATCGGGGATCGACCACGGTCACTGAAATGCCTTGCTGTGCGACACGTTCGGCAACTTCGAGAGCTGTCGCGGCCATCGCGCCGACAGCGACGAGAAGTACGTCGGACCCCTCGCAGAGTACGTCCATGCCATCGACGACACGCCGGGAGGGGAGATCCGCGCCGAGAGATCCCTTCGGGAAGCGGATTGCCGTCGGTGCATCGGTGATGGCAATCGACTCGCGCATCGCAAGGCGCAGCGTCGCTCCGTCGCGCGGTGCAGCGATGTGCATGCCGGGAACGAGTTGCAGGATCGACAGGTCCCACATGCCGTTGTGCGACGGCCCGTCCTCTCCCGTCACGCCCGCCCGGTCCAAGATGAAGGTGACCGGCAGCTTGTGCAGTGCGACGTCCATCAGCACCTGGTCGAACGCCCTGTTCAGGAAGGTCGCGTAGACGCAGACGAACGGCCGCATGCCGCCGATCGCCAGTCCCGCCGCCGAGGTGACCGCGTGCTGCTCGGCAATACCGACGTCGAAGGTGCGCTCGGGAAACGCACGGGCGAACGAGCCGAGCCCGACCGGCTCGAGCATGGCCGCGGTGATTCCCACCACCTCGGGGTGTTCCTGCCCGATCGCGACCATCTCGTCGGCGAAGATCTTCGTCCAGCCCTGCTTCGGCGGACCACTGGATGTACCGGCGGCCGCGTCGAACACACCGACGCCGTGCAGGCAGTCACTCTCGTCGTCCTCTGCGGGCTGGTAGCCGTAACCCTTCTTGGTCACGCAGTGCACAATGACCGGCCCGCCGAAATCCTTCGCGCGACGCAGGGCAGATTCGACCGCGGGCTCGTCGTGCCCGTCGATCGGTCCGACGTACTTGATGCCGAGATCCTCGAACATGACCTGCGGGCTCAACAGGTCCTTGATGCTGTCCTTCATCCGGTGCAACACGTCGTAGACCTGCTGTCCGACGACGGGGGTCTGCGTCAGGGCCGACTTCACGCGCGCCAGCGCGGTCTCGTAACCGTGCTGCATCCGTAGGCTGGCCAGGTGATCGGCCAGGCCGCCGATCGTCGGGGCGTACGACCTGCCGTTGTCGTTGACGACGATGACCAGCGGCCGGATCTTGGTCTGCGCAATCGTGTTGAGCGCCTCCCAGGCCATGCCGCCGGTCAGCGCCCCGTCGCCGATGACGGCGACGACATGTCGCTTCTCACCGCGAAGTTCATACGCCTTCGCCAGGCCGTCGGCGTACGACAGCGCTGTCGACGCGTGGGAATTCTCGACGATGTCGTGCTCGGACTCGGCCTGGCTCGGGTAGCCGGAGAGGCCGCCCGGCTGGCGCAGGGTGATGAAGCGGTCCTGGCGGCCGGTGAGGATCTTGTGAACGTATGCCTGGTGACCGGTGTCCCAGACGATGCGGTCGCGCGGCGACTCGAACACCCGGTGCAGTGCGATGGTCAGCTCGACGACGCCGAGGTTGGGTCCGAGGTGTCCCCCGGTGCGGGAGACCGCCTCGACGAGGAAGTCGCGGATCTGCGCAGCCAGGGCCGGAAGTTCACCCGCATCGAGGCGCCGCAGGTCCTCAGGCGAGCGGACCGACTCGAGCAGTCCCACCTAATCTCCCTTGCCCGATCCAGCGCTTCTCGGAGGACCGAGTCTAGTCGAGGCTCGCTACCACGCCCGCTAGGGACGCAGCTCCCCCACCCGATGCGCACATCTCACAGCTTCTCCCTGAACCGCGTGCCGCGCAGGGCCTGGCCGACGACGTCGACGGCACGGCTCGCGGCGGTCAGCCGGGCCAGCTCGCGCTCGTACGCCGCCATTGCGGCCTCGACCGCCTCCGGCGGCACCAGCCCGGACAGGTCCGCGCGCGCCCCGGCAACGCCGGCTCGAGCGGCGCCGATAGCCGCCGAGACGTGCCCGGCCGCGAACCGGGCAAGGATCACCGGATAGCGGCGCAGCACGTCGTACATCCGGTAGTCGGGAGGGCACAAGTCAAGCAGCCAGTTGACCGCCTGCTTCTCGAACTCGGGCGACTCCGGCGGGTGGAGCCCGGCCGGCCAGCCCGGTGGGACACGGGTGGTCATGGCGACGGTTCGAGCAGCGCGACGCATTCGACGTGTTGCGTCATCGGGAACAGGTCGAAGGCTCGCAGCCGGGTCAGCGGGTAACCCGCCGCGCCGAACGTCGCCACGTCGCGGGCAAGCGATGCCGGATCGCAGGCCACGTAGGCAATTGCCCGCGGCCGCAATGCAACGATCCGGCGTACGACGTCCGCTCCGGCTCCTTTTCGCGGCGGGTCGAGCACGACGATGTCGCAGCGCTTGAGACCGAGCGTGGTGAGCACGCGCTCGACTTTGCCGGTCTCGACCTGCACCGTTGCGAGGTCACGCGTGTTGTACGCCGCGTCGGCGGTGGCGCCCGCGTAGCTCTCGATCGCGAGCACCCGCCCCCCCGGTCCGAGCGCCGTGGCGAGCGCGACCGCGAACAGCCCGACACCGGCGTACAGGTCGAGGGCGAACTCGCCCTCCCCCGGCTCCAGCATGTCGAGCACCGCACCGGTCAGCGTCTCGGCGGCGGCGGGATGCACCTGCCAAAATCCGCTGCCGGACACGCGGAACGTGTGGCCGCCGGCGACTTCCCGCACGCCCGCCCGCCCGCGGACCGGCACGGCGTTGCCCTTGTCGTCGCCGCGCAGCACGGCGGCCTTCGCGTCGAGCGGAGGTACGACGATCTCGTCGTGCGGGCGGACCGGGGCGACGACGAGGGCCGCGTCGCCCGTCCCTGTTGCGACGATCGCTTCCACCGTCGCCGTGCCACGCCATCGCCGTCGTTCGATGCCGATGTCTTCCACGAGCGGATGTGCGATCAGGCAGCGATCGACCGGCTGGATCTCATGAGACCGGTGCTTGCGGAACCCAGGTTCGCCCGCTGCAGCGACGGCGAACGTCACGCGGGTGCGCCAGCCGAGACCGTCCGCCGGGCCGGCGTCCTCGACGGTGACCGACCGCTCCATTCCGGCGAGTCGTTGCAACTGCTCGTGCACCACTGCCGCCTTCAACCGCAGCTGCGCGGGGCGCGAAGCGTGCTGCCAGTCGCAGCCGCCGCATCGGCCGGGGCGCGCGTATTCGCAAGGCGGGACGACGCGGTCAGCGGATGCGACCAGCACCTCGACCGCGTCGGCGCGCAGGTAATTGCCGCGGTCCTCGGTCACGAGCGCGATGACGTCCTCGCCGGGCAGTGCATGCCGCACGAAAACCGCTCGGCCTTCGTGGCGAGCGACGCAGAACCCACCGTGGGCAACCGCTTCGACATGGAGTTCGAGCCTGGTCCCCAGCGTCACGGTGGTCACCCCACGACGGTAGCCGGTCAGGGAGCGGTCGCGACCACGAGCTCCCCGGCTTCGTCAGCGGCTCCCGTGGCGCGCTGCCTGCGGCCGCGCCGGTTGAGGTGCCACGGCACGTTGGTCACCACCACGCCCGGAGTCCGCAGCAGCGCGAGCTTGATGAGGAACGCGCTCTGCCCGTGCAGCAACTGCTCCCACCAACGGGTGACGACGAACTCCGGCAGGATGACGGTGACGACGTCGTTGTCGCTCTTGCGCCGCAGGCCATTGATGTATGCAACCAGCGGCTTGGTGACCTCCCGGTAGGGCGACGCGACCCGAACGAGTGGGATGTCGATGTGGTTGCGGTCCCACGCGTCCTCGAGTTGCTTCGCGGCTTCCGGGTCCACTGCGATCGACACGGCCTGCAGCGTGTGTGCGTGGATCGACCGCGCGTAGTTGAGGGCTCGGACCGTCGGGACGGACAGCGACGACACCAGGACGACCGCGTGATTGCGCGAGGGAAGAACGGAGCGGACCTGGTCTACGTGGATTTGTTCGGAGACCTGCCGGTAGTGCCGGTTCACTCCCCGCATCAGGGCGAACAGGATGGGAATGGCGATGACGATGATGTATGCGCCGTGGGTGAACTTGCTGTAGAGCACGATGACGAGCACGAGCGCTGTCATCACTGCACCGATCGTGTTGATGGCTTTTGCCCTCGCGAGCTGACCGCGATCGGCGTTGGGGTAGTCGCGCGCCTCCCGCTGCCAGTGCCGGACCATGCCCCACTGGCTGAGCGTGAACGAGACGAACACGCCCACGATGTAGAGCTGAATGAGTCTGGTCACCTCGGCGCCGAACAGCACGATGAGCAACGATGCGAAGCCAGCCAGGAGGAAGACTCCGTTGGAGTAGACGAGCCGGTCGCCGCGGTTGGCCAACTGGCGCGGCAGGTACTTGTCCTTCGCCAGGATGGAGGCAAGCCGCGGGAAGTCTTGGAAGGCCGTGTTGGCGGCGAGAATAAGGATGCCGGCCGTGAACGCCTGGATGTAGTAGAAGGCGAACGTCTTGTTGCCGAAGACGGCTGCGGCGATCTGGGCGACGACGGTTTTCTGCGGATCGTAGCCGTCAACGCCGAAGCCGAGCGGCGGTCGTCCAGTGAGCGGATCGATGACGTCACGCGCGTGCTCTGCGACGTGCACGTTGGTCACGAGCGCGAACGCCGTGATGCCGATGAACATGGTGATCGAGAGGGTCGCCATGATGAGAAGAGTTTTCCTGGCGTTGTCGGACTTGGGCTTCTTGAATGCCGGCACGCCGTTGCTGATCGCCTCGACTCCCGTGAGCGCCGTACACCCGGACGAGAACGCTCGGAGCGCCAGCAGCACAACCGCGATGCCCGCGACCTTGTGCTCGCCGTGGATCTCGAACCCCGCGCTCTCCGACTGGATGGCGCGCGAGCCATCGACGATCAGCTTGAACAGACCCACTCCGAGGAGCGCGTAGATGCCGACGACGAAGCCGTACGTCGGAATCGCAAAGAACGTTCCGGACTCCTTTACGCCGCGCAGGTTGATCAGCGTCACGAACAGGATGAACCCCAGGGAGAGAGCGACTTTGTGCTCGGCCAGCTCCGGAGCAGCGGAGGTGATGGCAGCGACCCCCGCAGCGATCGACACGGACACCGTTAGCACGTAGTCGATCAGCAGCGCGCTCGCTGCAACGAGGCCGGCGTTCTGGCCGATATTCTTGTGCGCGACGATGTAGGCGCCGCCGCCGCTGGGATAGGCCTTGACAGTCTGCCGGTAGGAGATCGTGACGATCACCAACAGCAACACGACGCCAGCCGCCATGTACGACGTGAGGTGCAGCAACGCCGCGCCTCCGAGTGCCAGCACGAGCAGGATCTCCTGTGTCGCGTAGGCGACCGACGAGAGGGCGTCACTGGAGAAAACGGGTAGGGCAAGCTTCTTGGGTAGCAGCGCGTGCGATGCGTCGGCTGTGTCAATCGGCCTGCCGACGAAGATGCGCTTGAATAGCGACGCCATGATCCGGGCCCTTCGATAGCGGGGTGAACCCGGGTGCGACCGTAGGCAACCCGGCGCAAAGGCCGCGTAAAGATGAACGCGAGCCCAATCAGCCGGATGAGCGCCTGCTTTGCGCGGATGCCGTCCGCGCGGCCACGATGCCCTCATGCGACGGCGACTTCCCCTCTGGTTCCGCGTCGCGGTCGCGTCCGTCGCGCCGATCGGCGCAGGCGCGCTCATCTCCCAGTTCGCGGGCGTACGGGATCAGACCAATCTGGCCTTCGCCTTCTTGCTTCTGGTTCTCGCTGCCGCGGTGTACGGCGGCAGCGGCGCGGGGGTCTCCGCGTCAGTGACCGGATTCCTGACCTTCAACTTCTTCTTCATCGAGCCGGTGCGCACCCTGTCCGTCACCACGCGCCGCGACCTGGGCATCCTCCTGGGTTTCCTTGCTGTGTCACTGGTCGTGTCCTCGCTGGTCGCGGGCATCGAGTCCCATCGCGAGCGCGCCGAGCGCGAGGCTGAGGACACGCAACTCCTGTTCGACCTCAGCGTGTCCCTCAGTGATGCGGCCGAACTTGGCCACGAGATGCGCGAGGTGGCCGAACTCGCCGAGCAGCGACTCGGCTTCCGAGCGGTCGCGGTGGTCCGGTCTGGCCGCATCGACGACGTCCTCCACGGCGACGTTCTTCACGACGGCGGGGTGCCCGAGCACCTGCTCCGACTCGCGATCGCGGGCGGTGCGGGAGACGCCGCTGTTGCGGCGGCCCCGTTACGCGGCGGCGGCAAGCTGCTGTTGATCGGCTACACCCACGGCGGGGTCGACGATCGCCGCCGCGGACTGCTGACCGCGTTCGCGGCCCGCGCGGCCGCCGCCGCCGAACGACGCGCGTCGCAGGAAGAGCGCGAGCGGATGTCGATCCTCCAGGAGACCGACCGCCAGCGAGCGGCGCTCCTGGCGTCGGTGTCGCACGACCTGCGCACTCCACTCGCCGGCATCAAGAGTGCGGCATCGGCCATTGCGACGAGTTCGTCCGAGTCGGAGCGCCAGCTGCTCGCCGGTTCGGTGGCATCGGAAGTCGATCGCCTGGACCGAATGATCCGCAACTTGCTGGACCTCAGCCGCATTCACCAGGGCGTGCTGACCCCGGCGTTGGAGGCCGTGCCGGTCGATGAACTCGTCGGGACGGTGCTGTCCCGCCTGCGGCCCGCGATCGGCCGGCGGGCGATGCGTGTCGACGTACCAGGCGACCTGCCGCCGGTTCTGATCGACTTCGTTCAGATCGAGCAGGCGCTGACCAACCTGGTGGAGAACGCTCTGCAGCACACGGCGGACAGCGCCGCGCTGGACATATCCGCGTCCACCCGGCCGGACTGGGTGACGATTCGCGTGGCAAACGACGGTCCGGGCATCCCGGCGGAGGACCATGCCCGGATCTTCCGGAGCTTCGAGCGGGGGCGCTCCGCGAGGCCGGGTGGTTCCGGGCTTGGCCTGGCCATCGCGCGCGCGTTTGCCACCGCCAGCGGAGGGCGCGTCGAGCTGGCTGAGGGCGAGCGCACGGCGTTCGACCTGACATTGCCGGTGGCAACACCATGAGCACGGTTGCGGTTGTCGACGACGAGCACGCGATCAGGCAAGCGTTGCGGTCGGCCTTGGCTGCGGCGGGCTACGAAGCCGTTGAGGCGGCAGACGGGCCTGCGGCAGTTGACCTTGTCGCAACCACCGCACCCGACATCGTCGTACTCGACCTCGGACTCCCGGGCTACGACGGAGTCGAAGTCGTCCGCCGAATACGGTCGTTCAGCGATGTTCCGATCATCATCTTGTCGGTCCTGGATCGCGATACCGACAAGATTCGCGCGCTCGACGCCGGGGCCGATGACTACGTGACCAAGCCGTTCTCCGTCGACGAACTCCTCGCGAGAGTGCGCGCAGCGTTGCGCCGGCTCGAAAGCGTCTCGCCGTCCTCGGCGCGGGTGCGCATCGGTCGGGCGACCGTGGACCTCGCGCAACGCTCGGTCGAAGTGGCGGGTGAGCCGGTCCGGCTGACCCCGACGCAGTGGGAGCTGCTCTCGGAGTTCGTCGCCAATCCCGGGCGGCTGTTGACGCACAAGCATCTGATTTCCGCCGTTTGGGGTGGCGAGTCCGGCAGCGAGGCGAGCTCACTGAGGATCTACGTCTCCAACTTGCGGCGAATCCTCGAAGACGTGCCCGCCAACCCGAAACATCTGCTCACCGAGGTCGGCGCCGGATACCGATTGATCGGCGTCGAGCCGGCGGACTAGAGCGGGTCGGCTTCGTCGGTGGACATCGCGGGGAGCGGGCCCAGGTCGGGGACCCCGTCGTTGTCCGCGTCCGCGTTGTCGGCCAGGTGCCACGGCACGTTGGTCAACACCACACCAGGGGTCCGCAGCAGTGCCAGCTTGATGAGGAATGCACTCTGGCCGTGCAGCAGTTGCTCCCACCATTTCGTGACGACGAACTCCGGCAGGATCACCGTCACGACATCGTTGGCACTCTCGCGCCGAATGTTCTTGACGAAGTCGACGAGCGGGCGGGTGAGGTCACGGTACGGCGACGCGACGCGCACCAGCGGGATGTCGATCTTGTGTGTGTCCCACGCGTCCTCGAGCGCCTTGGCCGCGTCCGGGTCGACCGCAATCGATACCGCCTGCAGCGTGTGCGCGTTGATCGACCGCGCGTAGTTGAGCGCGCGCAGCGACGGCACCGACAGCGACGACACGAGCACGACGGCGTGGTTGCGGGCGGGCAACACCGCGCGCACCTCGTTGAGCTTGATCTGCCGGGCGACCCGCGCGTAGTGCTTCTTGATCGCGCGCATCAGCACGAAGAGCAGAACGCCGCCGATGACCGGGATGTAGGCACCGTGGGTGAACTTGCTCAGCAGCACGATGATGAGTACGAGGCCGGTGGTCGCCGATCCGAGCGAATTGATGATCAGCCCGGGCGTGACCTCGCGCGAGGTGGCTTCGCCGGTGCGCTTGAGGCGTTGCCAGTGCCGCACCATGCCGAGCTGGCTGGCCGTGAACGACACGAAGACGCCGACGATGTAGAGCTGGACGAGCCGCGTCACCTCCGCGTCGAAGGAAACGATCAGAACGCCTGCAAGAACCGCCAGGACGACGACGCCGTTACTGAAAACAAGCCGGTCGCCGCGGTTGGCCAGCTGCCGCGGCATGTAGCCGTCCTTGGCCAGAATCGACGCAAGAGCCGGGAAACCGTTGTAGGCCGTGTTGGCCGCCAGGATGAGAATGCCCGCGGTCGTCGCCTGCAGGAAATAGAACATGAAAGACTTGTCGCCGCCGAAGAAGGCCGCACCGAGCTGCGCGAGAACGGTCTTGCCGCCGTTGTGGATGTACTCCTCGGTCACCCGTACGTCGATCTCGCGCGCGAGCAGCGTCACGCTGGCGAACATCGTGACCGCGATGGCGGCCATGATGGTCAGCGTCGCGTTGGCGTTTTTGATCTTGTCCTTTCGGAAGGACGGAACCCCGTTGCTGATCGCCTCGACACCGGTGAGCGCCGTGCAGCCCGAGGAGAATGCGCGCAGCAGGAGATAGCCACCGGCGAGGCCAGCTGTGGTCAAGGTCTCGTGATGACCGCCGGACAGCTCCTCGAGCGACATGCCGGCGGTGCTCGCCTTGATCGCGTCGCCCATGACGTACATGCGGACGATCGCGGTGCCGATCAGCGCGAAGATGCCGCCGACGAACAGGTAGGTAGGAATCGCGAAGAAGGTGCCGGACTCCTTCACGCCGCGCAGGTTGAGCAGCGTGACGAGCAGCACGAAGGCGAGCGCGATGAGCACGCGCTGGTCCGCGAGGCTCTTGCTTCCTGCTGCTGACAAGATGGCGTCGACGCCGGCCGAGGTCGAGACGGCGACGGTGAGGACATAGTCGATGAGCAGCGCTGCGGCTGCGGTCAGCCCGGCTGCCTCGCCGAGATTTTCCTTCGCGACGACGTACGCGCCGCCGCCGTTGGGATAGGCGCGAATCGTCTGCCGGTACGAGAGCGTCACCACGACCAGCAGGAGTACGACGCCCGCCCCCAACCATGGCGTGAAGTGGAAATAAGCCAGACCGGCGAGGCTCAGTACGAGCAGGATCTCCTGGGTGGCGTAGGCGACCGACGAGAGCGGGTCGCTGGCGAACACCGGGAGCGCGATTGTCTTCGGGAGGAGCGTGTGCCCGGCGTCAGCGGTGTCGATCGGACGCCCGACGAAGGCGCGCTTGAGGAGGTTGGCCACGATCGGCGAGTCTATTCCGGACAGCAAAGAAAACCGTCGTTCGGTATAGCGTGGCGCGGACGCCAGACGTTCGGAGGTACCACCAGGTGCACGTCGTCATCATGGGTTGTGGCCGGGTCGGATCGACCCTTGCCGCGGCTCTCGAGAAGCTGGACCACACTGTCGCGGTCGTCGACCGGGACGCCGGCGCGTTCGAGCGGCTGCCCGCCGATTTCCAGGGGCAAACGGTCACCGGCTTCGGCTTCGACCGCGACACGCTGCGGGAGGCCGGCATCGAGAAGGCCGGGGCGTTCGCCGCGGTGAGCAGCGGCGACAACTCCAACATCATCAGCGCGCGGGTGGCCCGGGAGACGTTCGGCGTCGACCATGTCGTGGCCCGCATCTACGACCCGCGTCGGGCGGAGGTCTACGAGCGCCTCGGCATCCCGACCGTGGCGACGGTGCGCTGGACCGCCGACCAGATGCTGCGCCAGCTCCTCCCCGTCGGATTGCGCACCCAGTGGGCAGACCCGACCGGCAACGTCGTCCTCGCCGAGATCGCCGTCGGTCCAGCGTGGGTGGGCCGCCGGATCACTGCGCTGGAAGAGGCGGCCGGCGTACGCGTCGGTGTCATCACGCGCCTGGGCCAGGGCCAGCTGCCGGACGAGAAGTCGGTCGTACAGCAGGGCGACCTGTTCCACTTCGTGCTCGACAAGCACCACCTCGACAACGTCGAACGGATCCTCGCCGAGGGAACAGAAGGAGAAGCGCACTGATGGAGATCGTCATTGCCGGTGCCGGCAACGTGGGGCGCTCCATCGCTCGTGAACTCATCGAGAACGGCCGGTCGGTCCTGCTGGTCGAGAAGGACGCCCGCTCCATGAAGGAGTCCTCGGTGCCCGGCGCCACGTGGCTCCACGCGGACGCCTGCGAACTCAGTCAGCTCGAGCTCGCCGGGTTGCAGGACTGTCAGGTGATCGTTGCTGCCACCGGAGACGACAAGGTCAACCTGGTCGTTTCTCTGTTGGCCAAGACCGAGTTCGCCGTGCCGCGCGTCGTCGCCCGGGTCAACCATCCGAAGAACGAATGGCTCTTCAACGAGGCGTGGGGCGTCGACGTCGCCGTATCGACACCGCGAATGCTCACTGCGCTCGTCGAGGAGGCCGTGACCGTCGGCGACCTGGTGCGACTGATGACGCTGGAGCAGGGCAAGGCCAGCCTGTCCGAGCTGACGATGGCAGCCGACTCCCCCGTCTGCGGCAAAACCGTCGGCGAGGTCGTCTGGCCGCCGGACACGGCGCTGGTCGCCGTCCTGCGGGAGGGTCATGTGCTGATGCCCAGCCCGCAGCTTCCGCTGGAAGCCGGCGACGAACTCTTGGTGGTTGCGACTGCTGATCGTGACGACGACCTCGACAGGTTGCTGAGCCACACCGACTCTGCC
>JBDSAK010000349.1:0-4541 GCA_039922195.1 Mycobacteriales bacterium | reverse complement strand
TGGCTCGTGATCGGCTACCTCTGTACGAGATGATCAGTTTTCGCCGCGGCGGCAGTTTGGGGAGCGGTTGCTGCGGCTCACGCACGTCTCGTCGACTGGCGCAGCGCCCACGCGGAGGAAGGCGCTGCTTCGCGGCGTGCTGGTCGCCTGGCCGGTTGGCATCGGACTGTGGCCCTACGCCGTACCGTCGCTGCTCTATGTCGGCTGGCTCACCTGGGATGCGGCCAGCCGGCCGGACGGCCGGCATTGGGTCGACCGCGTGACCGGCTCGGTGGTGCTGCCTCGCAACGCCGCCACGTGACGCTCACTTTGTCAAAGCGCCACCTGGAATCCCCGCCTACTTCCAGCTCAGGGTTTGTCAAAGTGATCGCTTGTCGGTCAGGGGCGGACGACGGCGATGTTGAAGACCGGCGTACCGATCGCGCCCATCAGGTTGATCCACAGCGGCAGCCACATCTCGGTCCCGCGCGCTGTGCTGATGCCGCCGAGGTCGACGATCGATTCCGGTGGCCAGCCGAAGCTGGTCAGCAGATTGCGCACCTCGCCCTTGGCGTTGTCGTCATCGCCGGATACGAAGACGGTGTGGACACCGGGCACGAGCCCGGGCTCGACCATGACCGCCGCGGTCATCGTGTTGAGCGACTTCACGACGCGCGCGCCGGGGAACTCGCGCTGAATCTGCTCGGCGAGGCTGTCGGTGTTGCACGGGTTCAGGGTCGGGGGCATGCCTTGGGAGAAGTCGAGCGCATTGGCGATGTCCAGCAGGACCTTGCCGGCCAGGTTGTCCGCGCCCGCCGCGGTGAGCGCCTCGACCGACCCCAAGCCGGCGGTGGCGTTGATGACCAGCTCGGCACCCGCGGCGGCGTCGGCGTACGCCGCAGTGCTCGCTCTGTCCCCGGTCGCTGACACCCACTCCAGCGCCTTGGGGTTGTCCGGCGTACGCGAGCCCATCACCACGTCGTGCCCGAGTGAGACGAGCTTGGTCCCGACCGTCGCACCGACCGTCCCGGTCCCGAGAACCGCAATCCGCATGGTTGCCCCTTTCGATCAGCGAAGGTACTCGACGGCAACGCTGACGGCCGACGCGAGAGCGAAGGCCAGCGCGAGCAAGGGTCGACCGGCTGCCGCCAGGGCCGCGGCCGCCGCGGCGAAGACGGCGAGCTTGATCGCGACTCGCTGTGTGATCGGCAGGGCGATCTTCGGACCGCCGGCCGCGAGGAACAGCCCCCAGACGATGCCCGCCAGGAGGGGAGCGGAGATCGCGAGCGCGGCGCGCGCGGCAGTGCTCCGGCCCGTCTGCCAGCCCCAATAGCCGAATGCGACGAGCATCCCCATTTCCAGGGCGAAGGCAAGTCCGGCGTTCGCCACACGGACCGGAGTCCACTCGGTGTCGGCGTGCCCTGGCCCGCTCCCCGGTGTCATGGCGGCCAGTCTGCCCGACGCCGACGCCGGCGCCGGCGCAATGTTGCGTTGATCTGTGGTGGCGGGGCACCGCGATGCGCGCTCACCACAAGATCGTCCCCGCCACAGATCATCTGCGCCGATGGCGCGCCGCCCGACGCCGGCGCCGGCGGAACGCACGGCGGGCGGGTGTCGTTGACCTGCTGTCACACCGGCCGCTGTGCGGAACGCCTACGATGACCGGTACGGCGGAGTACTGCCGCTTGTGCGGATCGGGGCGCCCGGCCGCGGCTGACGAGGAGATCGAGCGACGTGCTAGAGAAGCTTCTTCGCGCGGGAGAGGGCAAGATCCTGCGCAAGCTGCGCAACCTCGCCGACCAGGTCAACACGATCGAGGACGAGTTCGCCGCGATGTCCGACGCCGAGCTGCGGGAGCAGACGGACGTCTACCGCAAGCGCCTCGCCGACGGCGAGACCCTCGACGACCTGCTGCCCGAGGCGTTCGCGTCGACCCGGGAGGCCGCCAAGCGCACCCTCGGCCAGCGGCACTTCGACGTCCAGCTGATGGGCGGTGCCGCGCTGCACCTGGGCAACATCGCCGAGATGCGCACCGGTGAGGGCAAGACCCTCGTCGGCACCCTGCCCGCCTACCTCAACGCGCTCGAGGGCAAGGGCGTCCACGTCGTCACGGTCAACGACTACCTGGCCCGCCGCGACGCCGAGTGGATGGGCCGGGTGCACCGGTTCCTCGGCCTGGAAGTCGGCTTGATCCAGTCGGAGATGACCCCGCCCGAGCGCCGGGCGGCGTACGGCTGCGACATCACCTACGGCACCAACAACGAGTTCGGCTTCGACTATCTGCGCGACAACATGGCCTGGTCCGGCGAGGAGTTGGTCCAGCGCGGTCACAACTTCGCGATCATCGACGAGGTCGACTCGATCCTCATCGACGAGGCACGCACGCCGCTCATCATCTCGGGCCCGGCGGAGTCGGCGACCAAGTGGTACACCGAGTTCGCCCGCCTGGTCCGTCGCCTGGTCAAGGACGTCGACTTCGAGGTCAACGAGGGCAAGCGCACCGTCGCCATCGCCGAGACAGGCGTCGAGAAGGTCGAGGACCACCTCGGCATCGACAACCTCTACGAGAGCGTCAACACCCCGCTCGTCGGGTACCTGCAGAACGCCCTCAAGGCGCAGGAGCTGTACAAACGCGACGTCGACTACATCGTCACCGGCGGCGAGGTGCTCATCGTCGACGAGTTCACCGGCCGTGTGCTGCACGGCCGCCGCTACTCCGAGGGCATGCACCAGGCGATCGAGGCCAAAGAGGGCGTCGACATCAAGGACGAGAACCAGACCCTCGCGACCATCACGCTGCAGAACTTCTTCCGTCTCTACGGCAAGCTGGGCGGCATGACCGGTACGGCGATGACCGAGGCGAGTGAGTTCGACAAGATCTACAAGCTCGGCGTCGTACAGATCCCGACCAACCGATCGATGATCCGCAAGGACGAGGCGGACGTCGTCTACAAGTCCGAGGACGCGAAGTTCCGCGCTGTCGTCGACGACATCGCCGGGCGGCACGAGAAGGGCCAGCCGGTTCTGGTCGGCACCGTCAGCGTCGAGAAGAGCGAGCGCCTGTCGGCCATGTTGCTCAAGCGCGGTGTCCCGCACGAGGTCCTCAACGCGAAGTTCCACGAGAAGGAAGCCGCGATCATCGCGCAAGCGGGACACAAGGGCGCGGTCACCGTCGCTACCAACATGGCTGGCCGCGGGACCGACATCATGCTCGGCGGCAACCCGGAGTTCACCGCCGCCCAGCGGCTGCGGGAGAAGGGCCTGTCACCGGTCGAGGACGCCGAGGAGTACGAGGCGGCGTGGCCGGACGAGCTGAAGAAGGCCACCGAGTCCGTCAAGCTCGAGCACGAGCAGGTGCAGCAGGCCGGCGGCCTGTACGTCCTCGGCACCGAGCGGCACGAGTCGCGGCGCATCGACAACCAGCTGCGCGGCCGGTCCGGTCGCCAGGGTGACCCAGGCGAGTCGCGCTTCTACCTCTCGCTCGGCGACGACCTGATGCGGCTGTTCAACGCGGCCGCCGTCGAGTCGATCATGGACCGGCTCAACATCCCCGAGGACATCCCGATCGAGTCGAAGATGGTGACCCGCGCGATCCGCAGCGCGCAAACGCAGATCGAGCAGCAGAACTTCGAGATCCGCAAGAACGTCCTCAAGTACGACGAAGTGCTCAACAAGCAGCGCGAGGTCATCTACGGCGAGCGCCGCAAGGTACTCGAGGGCGCCGACCTGCACGACCAGGTGCTGAACATGATCGAGGACGTCGTCACGGCGTACGTCACGGGCGCGACGAGTGAGGGCCTGACGGACGAGGACTGGGATCTCGACCAGCTCTGGACGGCTCTCAAGACGCTCTACCCGGTCGCCATCACGCAGGACGACGTCGAGCAGGAGTCCGGCGGCCACATCGACCCGGATTTTCTGTCGGCGCAGCTGATCGAGGATGGACTTGCGGCGTACGGGCGGCGCGAGGAGGAGCTGGGCGAAGAACTGACCCGCGAGCTCGAACGCCGCGTCGTCCTGACCGTGCTCGACCGCAAGTGGCGCGAGCACCTCTACGAAATGGACTACCTGCAGGAAGGCATCGGCCTGCGCGCGGTCGGCCAGCGCGACCCGCTGATCGAGTACCAGAAGGAGGGCTACGACCTCTTCGTCGCGATGATGGACGCGATCAAGGAGGAGTCGGTCGGTTTCCTGTTCAACGTGCAGGTGCAGACCGAGGAGCCGCAGCCCGCGGCCGACGCGCCGGTCGCCTCCAGCGACACGCACGCGCTGTTCCAGGCAGCTGAGGATCAGGCAGCCCCCATCGCCAAGCCGGCGCCGAAGCAGTCGCAGCTACCCAAGGGGCTCGCGGCAGCGCCACGTCGCCCGGACCGGTTGCAGTACTCCGCCCCGTCCGTCGACGGAGACGCCGGCTCAGGTGGCGGCGTGGTTCGGTCGAGCGGTCCGTCGTCCGCTGCGGCAGTCGGTGAAGGCCGCCGGCCGGGTCAGGCGTCCGGTGGCGAACAGTCCCGCAACTCGCCGTGCGCCTGCGGTTCTGGCAAGAAGTACAAGCACTGCCACGG
>JBDSAK010000348.1:0-3328 GCA_039922195.1 Mycobacteriales bacterium | reverse complement strand
GGATGGCCTCGAGTTCATCCTGAATCCGCAGGATGGTGAACAAGCTTGTGCGGGGCGCGAAGTCGACCAGGATGTCCAGATCACTGCCGTCGTGGTCGTCGCCGCGGGCAACGCTGCCAAAGAGGCGGGCGTTCCCAACGCCGTGACGCTCGAGCACCTCGCGCAACTGGTCCCGGTGGGCAGCCACGAGCCGACCAGTCGGGCCGCTGAGCGGACCGACTTCGGGCGTCAGCTTGGTCATGGTCCGATCGTAGCGGGAGGAGGTCTCCAGGTCAGGACGCCGCTGGCTCCCGTTGGCCAACACCAGCCGTCGTCGGTCCGCGACGAAACGCTTTGCGGACTCGTTGCGGACTGAGACGAAACAAACCGGCTCCTGAATCTGCATTTCCGCAGGTCGGGAGCCGGTTGGCTAGGTCGTGGGGCCTAGATGTCGTAGTAGAGCTCGAACACCACAAGCCGTGTTGGCAGGTCTTGATCAACTCGGAAAAACATGCTCTGACCTGCGAAAACGTCGATTTTGGCGATTGGACGGAGTTGGCTGATTTTGGCCTCGAACGGTTCTCCTGCGGAATCCCTGCGGAATTTCGGAGGGGCGGTCGATGTCCGGTCAGGGTCCCAGAAGTGCCAGCGGAACCACAGCGACGCCGTCGGGACGACGGTACGCGAACTCGCCGCTGGTGATGATGACGCGGTCGGAGAGGCGCGGCCCGATCTGCTCGGCGAGCCAGTTCAGGTGACGGACGTCGTGGTCGCTGACTGTAGTTGCCAACTTCACTTCGATTGCCACGACCTGGCGATCGCTGCCCTCGACAATCAGGTCGATCTCGCGGGCGCCGTCCTTGGTTCGTAGGTGACCGACGCCAGCACTCGCCGCGTCAGCATAGACCCGGACACTCTGGGTCGTGAGCGACTCGAACAGAGCCCCAAGCCAGGTGCCGGTGGCGGCCGATACTCGGTCGCCTTCACCTCTCAGGAGTCCGTCCCTTCCGACTCCGACAAGGCGGGCCGCGAGAGCCGGATCGACCAGATGATGCTTCGGAGAATGGGTCAGCCGCTTGAGCGGGTTGAACGCAGGCACCCAGGCCGGGATCGGGTCGAGTATGAAGAGCCGCAGAAGCTGTTCACGGTAGGAGTCCACTGTCACCCGTGCTGGCTTGTCGTCCTCGCCGGCAGTAGCGGCATCCAGGATCGCCGTGTAGGACGTATTGGTTGCTGTCGCGGCCCCGTAGGCGGCCAGCCATGCCTTCAGCGCACCGGGACGACGAACGGTCACGCCGTTATCCGGAAGGTCTCGCTCAACGATGCGTGCGACATAGCCGTCGAGCTGAATCTGACGCGCCCGTTCCGGCAGGTCGCGGATGCCCGGGAAGCCTGAGCGCAGGATCTCCTCGGTGTAGCTCGACAGGTCGATCGATGACCGGCCGTCGATCTCGGAGCGGGATCCTGCCAACAGGTCGCGCAAGGACACGGTGGGCTCGGTCAAGCCGCGCTCGCTGAAGGCGAGGGGTCGCATCGGGAAGCTCACGATCCGCCCGGCGCCGGAATGAATGCGCGTGCCGACCGGAACACCAGCAGAGCCGGCCAGCAGAAAGCGGCCGCCCGTGCTGTCGTCATCCACTGCGCGACGGACCCGATCCCATACCGACGGCTCGAGCTGCCACTCGTCGATCAGCACCGGAATCGGCGCTTGGGTGACGTAGTCAAGGTTGGCCGCCAGCACCTCCCGCTGCCGAGGCTCGTTGAGCGAGAGGATCGTGGCAGCACGTTGCGTGGCGGTCGCTGTCTTGCCGACACCCTTCGCCCCTTCAAGCGCAACCGCCGCAAGATGCGGGAAGACCTCATCGAGAAGGTCGTCGACGATGCGGCGCCGGTAGGTCATGGCACGAATCTAACAGATTGCCGGGGTTTCACTATGCAAATCGCCATGCTCCTACGATGCAAACCGTCGCACTCGGTGCCACGCCCTACGCCACGGAATAGGGCAAGCGGGCAGCGACCCAAGCCCAGTCGATTCGCTCCTGCTCCAGTCGTAACGCGACGCCCCAGCGGTCGCTGACCAGATCGGCGTAGAGGCCGTCGGGCTCCGTCGCCGTCAGCTCGGGACTGATTCCCTTCACCGCTTCGCCGATCTCAAGGAGACGCATGGCGACCGCGTCCATGACGATCTCAACAGAGATCGGGCCATGCTGGAGGTGCGAGTGGATCGACGTGATAGCTGTGGCAATGTCGTCGAGGATGTCGGCGTCGGAGCGGCTCACAGTGGCAGCAAGTCCTTCGCGGCGCGTGTGCGCACGCGCTCCCTGAGGCCGTTGCGCGGCACCAAGTCGACCGGCACACCGAGCACGTCTTCCAGTTCGCGCTTGATGCCGATGATGTCGACGATGTCGGTCCCGGCCGGGAAGTCGACAAGAAGGTCGACGTCGCTGTCTTCGCGATCGTCGCCCCGTGCGGCGCTGCCGAAGATCTCCGGGTTGGTGACGCCGTGACGGCGCAGCACCTCGAGAAGCTCGCCACGTCGGGCGGCCACACGTTGGCCCGTGGGGCCGCTGAGCGGCTTCCGGGCGGGTGCTGCGATCTCGGTCATCCCTTCATCTTATCGGCCGCGCAGACGTTTTCTCCGACCTACAACCCCAGCGAGGGGCCGGACTGCCGTTGGCTCGGTCGCGGGAACGGGTCGATCGACGGGGCCGCACGGCGCTGCCTCCTGCGTGACGAGATCCTTGACCCGGTAGCCCAGCGCGGCGGTGGGGTGGTCAACGGGCAGCGGCTTTCGGGCGGCGGCGAGGTCGAGGATGCGCTCGGCGTCGATGCCCTTGCGGGCGAGCTGGTCGAGGTACCTCGCGAGCTCACCGGTCCGCTCGGCCCGATTGCCGACGTACTCGACGATGCGGTCGGCCCAGGTCTTCACGGCCTCGCCGTAGCGGGCGTTGATCCGGCCGGGCAGCCGCATAGAGAGCTGCCCGCCGATCACCTGGACCGAGTCTGGCCAGACGCCGGTCCTAACGGGAAAGACTAGTAGCCGCGAATGCTCCTGACCCGAGGAGCTCTCGGGAGCCGGTGCGACGTCTCCGGCGTTTAGAGATACCGGCTCTAGCTAGTTGCGCGCTGAGCGAATCTCCTGCGGAATCCCTGCGGAATTTGGGACGTTTGGGACCAACGGAAAGGGCCCCTGGTCCTGCATACGTGCAGGTCAGAGGCCCTTTGCCGGATACGACAGGATCAGATGTCGTAGTAGAGCTCGAACTCGTGCGGGTGGGGCCGGAGCTGCACGGGCAGGATCTCCTGGGTGCGCTTGTAGTCGACCCAGGTCTCGATCAGGTCGGGGGTG
>JBDSAK010000347.1:0-3536 GCA_039922195.1 Mycobacteriales bacterium | reverse complement strand
CGCAAGACTGGACACTGACAACCATCAACGAGCCGTCCAGAGACGCCGACCTGTCACCTCGACCCGTGAGCCGGAAGGACTAGGGCGGCGGCGGCCGCTTCGGGTGTGACGTCGGTGTTGGGTGGGCTTCCCACGCCGAGCTCATCCTTGACCCGTCGCATCAGTGCGCGCTCTGCTGGCCCGGGGGCGGCGAAGTCGATCGTGGAGGCCGGGGCGTTCGTATCGACGACGAGGTGGTCGCACGCGAGACGCAGGGCGTCATCGTCGAGGTGACTGACCAGGCCGGTCCACGGCTGGTTGGCGCGCAGCGCGTCTGGGTCGAACTGGTACTTGGCCGTAGTGATGCCCGGCAGCGGATCAGGGAGCTGGGTGGCTGGGTCGACGGGCTTGAGGGCCACGGAGAGGTCGGCGTCCGGGTGGGTATCGCGTACGACGATTCGGTAGGTCGTATCGGGGTGGGTTCCGAGGTCGGTCAGTAGGGAGTTCAGAAGTTGGTCGAGTTTGAGGTTCCGGCCGTCTTGGGAGAACGTCTCGTGGGCGAGTTCGCGGTCCTGGGTCGTGTGCTTGATTTGCAGCCGTAGACGCGTGCCCTCTGGGTGCGTGATGTTGACGTCATCAAAGCGGTCTGTGCCGAACTCCTTGGTGTCGACCGTGACGACGTCGGCCTTCCCGAGCAGCAGATCGACCAGCGCGATACCCGTGAGCACGTCTTGGTAGTAGTAGCCGTGGTGGGCGGGGCCGAGGCTCATCGCAACTACCTCCGCCTTCCCCGCGCGCTCCGGTCGGAAGACGCTGACTTGTTGCGGCGATACTCCCACGAGCGTGCCGACTGGGCCGCCCATGATCGCTCGGTCGCACCTGGGTGGTTGGGTTCGTTTCTCGAGTTGTTCATCGAGATTCCGGGTCGTTGGACCCGATGACGTGAGGCCCCGATCCAGGGCGAACCTGGGGTAGTGAGCCTGAAACTGAAGAACCCGCGCTCACAGGGATGGGCAAGTCGTGCCAGGCCACCCCTACTTGAGTGCGAGAAGTCGTTCACGCCGCCAGTCGATCTCGAACGTCCAGAGCAGCACGCGGCACGCCTCGCTACGACCGAGGACGCGCTCGAACGGTGCTAGCGAACAGGAGGAGGCGGCAGCCCGTTTGCGGAGCGCAGTGACGCAGAGACCGAAGCGTTCGCGTCCTCTACCAACATGACCGTCACCAATCTCAATAGGGCGTAGCAGGCGACCGCAGCTAACGTCCGATGCATGACACAGGACAAGGAGCCTTTCGGTCTTGGGGAGCCATTTGCCTATTGGGTCGAAGGGGCGAGCGACGAGCAGAGAGACGCTCACTACAGAGCTCAGCGCTGGTCCCATGTCTTGAGCTGGCAGATCGATCGCCTATACGAGGCTCGGCACGCTGCGCTCGCATCGCACGAGGAGGTCATGAAGGCGGCCTTCTACCCGGACGAAGGTCGTTGGCCGTTCATGAAGATGGACGCCGAGGCCCACTTCGCCCTTGTTGCGGCCCGGCAGTTGCTGCGGTCGCTTCGCGCCTTTGACGGCAACGATCGTCTGCCGGACGGCTTGACCAATGCCAAGGTCCGTGACGTTCGAGATGCGCTCGAGCACTGGGACGCGCCGGGGGGAAGCGAGGCAGCTAGACGGCTCTCAAAGCATGGCGCGGATGCGAGCAATCATGTGTGGTCAGCCGCCGGTCCCGGGATCCTCGGAGACGTCGTGCCGGACGCCATGCTGCGCAAGTGGGCCGTCGAGGTGTACGCCGACCTCGGGCGGTGGGATCCATACGACGGTTGGCGATCCGATTAGGACGGTCGTTGTCAGGTCGCGCGCGTCAGCAGTTGCTCGCCCTTGGCCGCGTCTTTCTGGAGAATGCTCCGTCGCCATGCGCAGCGGCCAAGCGCCGGCTGTTCGAAGGATCTCTGCGGATCCCACGCGAGTAGCGGTCCGTCACTCGCGGCATTCGCCACCTGGAGTTCGCTGGCGATAGACCGCCGCCACCGCTGCTCGCGAGGATTCGTCACGGTCGGGCCAGAGGTGGCCGTATGTATCAAGGGTCGTCTTGGCCGAGGCGTGCCGCAGCCGCGCCTGGACCACCTTGACATCGAGCCCCGACGCGATGAGGAGCGAGGCGAAGTAGTGGCGCAGGTCGTGGAACCTAAAATCGTCGGGCAGGCCCGCCGCCCTACGGCACGCCCGCACCGCGCGTTCGATCGTCCACGGTCCGGCGGGGTTGCCCCACTGATCGCTGGCCAGGAATCGCCCGTCACCGAGCTGGATCGCATCGGCAAGTAGGTGCGACATCTCCTTGGGGATCGGGATGGGCGTGCGGCTGGTGTCCGACTTCAGCGGCTCTTCGAGCCACTGACGCGCAGGCGAAACCACTCCCGTCGCGAAGTCGACGTCCTCGACACGAATCGCTGCCGCCTCGGCAAGCCGCAACCCTGCGTGGGCTCCGAGCAGGATCGCCGGACGTACACCTTCGGGCACAGCGTCGTAGAGCGCCCACACCTGCCCGGTCGTCGCGACGTACGGCCGCTGCTTCCCCATCCCTGGCGACGTACGTCGCGAGCACGGGTTGCGCACGACGAGCCCGTCGTGGACGGCGTCGGTGAAGAGCTGCGAGAGCCGGGAGTGGAGTGCGTAGACGTAGGAGTCGGCGCGGCCCTCATCCTTGAGCACTGAGGTCCAGGCGCGGACGTCGGACGGCTTCACCGCCGACAGCGGCACCGACTCGAAATGCGTCTTGATGATCTTGATGTGTGCCACGGCCTGTCGCACGGTCGACTTGCGCCGCGTGCCGTAGCCAGCGAGCCACTTGTCGCACCACTCCCCCACGGTGAGCTTGGCGTCCTTGGGGTCAACGTGGTCACCTCGCAGCAGCGCAGAGAGCTGCTTGTCGATCCAGTTCTGGCCGTCTGCCTTCCGATCGAAGGCGCGCGTGTGCTCGCGGCCGGTGTCGTCGACGTACCGGGCGCGCCAGCGGGTCACCTCACCCGCTACGGCCGACGGCACCTCGATGGTGTTGCCGTGCTCGTCCTTGATGCGTTTGCGCCAACGGTCCTCGACGGCTCCACGTTGGGAGCGTCGTTGCCGGGGCGTAGTCCTGGGCTGCTTGTTCATCTGTCCGCCGTAGCACTCGTCGCCACCCGGCGGTGTCGGCGATCCCCGTGCCTGTGGATCGATCAGGCCACTCCGCGGCCTGTGGACTCGCGCTGCTCGTCGAGCCAGTCGAGGACGTCCTGGCGCCAGTAGCGCAGCCGCCGCCCGATGATGAAGCCGCGCGGCCCGGTGTCGAGTACACGCCAGTAGCGCAGCGAGGCGACGGGCATGCGGAGCAGCTCGGCGACCTCCTCGATTGTGAGCAGTTCGTCGCGAAGGGTCGAGTCGCGGTGGAGGTACTCGGTCATGGTGAGCTCCTGCCTATTGGGGTTGGTCCTACCCCTAAAGGCCGAGGATTCGTCGCGAGTGGCCACGTTCGACCCCGGCACGTGAGGCTGCGCAGATAGCCTTGGGCCGCCATGACTCCCG
>JBDSAK010000346.1:0-2539 GCA_039922195.1 Mycobacteriales bacterium | reverse complement strand
CTTCAAAGGCGCCAACGCCCGCTTCCTGCCAACCGAAACGGTCACCACAACGCTGTCGCTGTTTGAGGGACGCGATCGGATGGTGCTCTACTACTTTGGTCCGGGACACACCGACGGAGATCTGGTGGTGGTGTTCCCGGAAAAGCGTCTCGCCTACTTTGGCGATCTCTTTCCGTCGAAGTCGATGCCGGTCATCGATAGCGCCAACGGCGGCAGCTACCTGCGGTTGGCGGAGACGCTGAAACGTGCGGCCAGCGAAATCACCGGCGTCACACGAGTGGTGACCGGTCATGAAGAGGGCCTGTTCGCACAGCGCGACCCCAGAGCCGGCTCGGTCGACATCTCGACACCGCGCACCATGGCGTGGAGCGATATCGAAGAGTACGCGGCGTTCACACAGGAGGTGATCGCTGCGGTTCGCAAGGCGATTGCCGAGGGGAAGAGTGTCGACCAGGCCGCGGCGACTCTGACGCTGCCCGATCGCTACAAGGACTACGACCTGCGAGACGCCGGATCGGCGATCGCCGCGTTGTATGCCGAGCTCAAACGCTGAGCGCTATTCGAGGCTGCGCCGCAGTCCGCCCTGCGGCTACGGCGGACCTGATCAGGTCCGCCCTACCTACGGCGCCACGGCGCGACACGGCCATCGCAGAGTTCGCAGAGACGAGCGCGCGCCGCCGCGCCTGAACGCGGACGAGTGGGCAGACTTTATCGGGTCCGCCAACGGTTTGCGAGCGAGCGGCTGACTACTCCCAAGAAACATGATGGATACAGCTACGTCGCCGCCGGGATGATTTCTCCGGTGTCACGATTGACTAGTTCACATCCGAGTTTGGTCGCATGTTGGCGGAGTCGGCGCAGGAGGCGCGTGCGTTGTTGCGCATCGTAGGTCTCAGGTCCGGGATCGCAATATGCGAATTCGCCTTTCAGTACCCGGTAGACGACGATCGCCAGCTTCCGCGCCGTCGCGGTCAGCGCTTGGGGCTTGCCGATGCGCGCGGCCAAGCGGCGATGGAACGCGCCGAGGGCCGTGTCACTACGGCCAACGGCCACGGCGGCCATGCGAAGTGCGGTGGCCGCACGATTGGCGGACCGCTGGGTCTGCGAACTCAACAGCCGTCCGCCCGAGACGCGGTTGCGGGGCGCGAGCGTGAGCCACGAGGTGAAATGCTTGGCGGTCGGCCATCGGGTCACGTCGAGCCCAATTTCCGCGATGAGTTTGAGCGCGGTATGGGGCGCAATCCCATCAATCTGGGTGAGGTCGACGCCGCCGGTCAGATGATGCAGGGGCGTGCGCATGTCAAATCCCGGCCCCTGCCCGCGGCGTGTCTCGGTGCCGCGCCGCCGCGCGGGCAGGGGCGTGCTCACGGGCGGCAATGCGGCGGTCAGGGTCTGCAAGTGGCGGGCAATCACGGCGTCACACGCCGTGAGCTGCGTCTGACACGCGTCGTAGAGCGCTAGATGCTGTTGCAGCACAAACACATGCTCGGGCCGGTAAGAGCCGGTCAAGGCCTCGACGATCTCCGCCTGAGACGCCTGGCAGCGACGGTCCCGATGCGCGGCCAGGTGCGCGGGGTCGCGCTGGCCTGTGACGATGTCACGAATAATCCGCAGTCCGGTCACGCCCGCGACGTCGCTGACGACCTGCGTTAATTGCAGGTTCATTTGCAAGAGCGCTTTCTGCATCCGCAAGACGGACGTCGCGGCGCTCTCCGTCAAGATTTGCCGATGCCGCATGTAGGCGCGCAGCGTCACGATGGCGGCCTGCGGGCGGAAACTGCCGCGGAGCAACCCGACACTGTGCAAATCGCGCAGCCACTCGCAATCGGCGACATCGCTCTTGCGGCCGGGCACGTTCTTGAAGTGCCGCGCATTGACCAGCACGACTTCCAAGCCGGCGTCTTCGAGCAGTTCGTAGACCGGAATCCAGTACACGCCCGTCGCTTCCATCGCGACGCTGGTGATCCGGCACGCGACCAGCCACTCGACCAGCCGGCGCAAGCCGCTCGTCACGGTGGGAAACGACTGCACCGGCGTCGGTGCCCGATCGACGGGCACCGCCACATAGTGATGCGTGGCGCCGCAGTCAAGCCCGGCGATGTTGGTGTTGATGCGCTCCAGCACACCGGATCCGGCAGGTGGGGACGTGCGACCTCGACGCGGCGGCGTTTTCATCAGATGCCTCCCTCTTCATACGGGATGAGAGCATCCGGGATCGGGAAGGCGGTCGTCGAGCATTCTCCCAAACGGGATCACCCCTGTGCGAGCAGGCGTGTCACCACTGATGTCGCCGCAAACTTCCCCGGCCACGCTCTGAGACGGGCTCTGAGCACCAATGTTGGGTCGGCCTCGGTTCCCGGATGCCGCCCCAATTCTAGAACGCCGGCGGTCAGCCCCCTGTTTCTGATCTGATGTCTCGCGTCCATCGCGTACGACCGCTCTGAGGGCGAGCCTCAGTACGGCAATTTCACACCGCGCGCGAAGTCGTGACCTACTGAAGCGCACAGTGGAAATTCGCCGCATCATCGATGCTACCCTT
>JBDSAK010000345.1:0-11448 GCA_039922195.1 Mycobacteriales bacterium | reverse complement strand
CGCTGCGCACCTGACCCTTCTGCAGGGTGGTGAGGAAGGTCTGGCGCACCTCGCTCTGCGTCTGCTCGAGCCACGCCCGGCGGGAGAGGACGACGTTGTTGCGGTTCTTGTCGAGCTCGATGATCTTCGCTTCGAGCTCCTTGCCGACGTACGGCTGCAGGTCGCGGACCCGGCGCATCTCGACGAGTGACGCGGGGAGGAAGCCGCGCAGGCCGATGTCGAGGATCAGGCCGCCCTTGACGACCTCGATGACCGTGCCGGTGACGATGCCGTCGTCGTCCTTGATCTTCTCGATGGTGCCCCAGGCGCGCTCGTACTGGGCGCGCTTCTTGGACAGGATCAGCCGGCCTTCCTTGTCCTCCTTCTGGAGAACGAGGGCCTCGATCTGGTCGCCCACCTTGACGACGTCATTCGGGTCGACGTCGTGCTTGATGGAGAGTTCGCGGGAGGGGATGACACCCTCGGTCTTGTAGCCGATGTCGAGCAGGACTTCGTCCCGGTCGACCTTGACGATCGTGCCTTCCACGATGTCGCCGTCGGTGAAGTACTTGATGGTCGCGTCGATGGCGGCGATGAAGTCTTCCATCGAGCCCACGTCGTTGATGGCGACTTGCGGGGTGGTCGGCTTGACGAGCGTTGTGTCGGACAGGGTCATCAGGAAGTGGCTCCGGCTACATGGACTAGTAGGTTGCGCCGGGGCCTGATTTCGTCGGTTGCCGATGACGGGGACAAGGTGTCGATGGTGGACGCTGTGTCGGTTGCCGTGTGTCGAGACTGACGAGAACGAGCCTGCTCAGGTGAGACATCGCACAGGCCCATGCGCACCCGACAGAATACGGGTGAGCACGAACCATGGTCAAACCCCGCGCTGGTCACCCGGCGCGGGCACGGGACGATTCGCCGATGCACGGCCGAAGGGGCTCGATGTTCTCCAAGATTCTGGTGGCCAACCGAGGCGAGATCGCCATCAGGGCGTTCCGCGCGGCGTACGAGCTGGGCGCCGGGACGGTGGCCGTCTTCCCGCATGAGGACCGCAACTCCATGCACCGGCTCAAGGCCGACGAGGCCTACCTGATCGGTACGCCGGGCCATCCGGTCCGCGCCTACCTGGACATCGCGGAGATCCTGCGGGTGGCGGCCGAAAGCGGCGCCGACGCCATTTACCCCGGCTACGGCTTTTTGTCGGAGAACCCGGCGCTCGCCCAGGCAGCCGCCGCGGCCGGTATCGCCTTCATCGGGCCGCCACAGGCCGTCCTGCAGATGGCGGGCAACAAGGTGACCGCCAAGAACCACGCGATCGAAGCGGGCGTGCCGGTGCTCAGGTCCTCCCCGGCCTCCGCGGATGTCGACGAGCTGGTGGCCGCCGCCGAGGGCATCGGCTTCCCGGTGTTCGCCAAGGCCGTGTCCGGCGGGGGCGGCCGCGGCATGCGCCGCGTCGCGAGCGCGGACGAACTGCGCGGCGCGCTCGACGAGGCGATGCGCGAGGCCGACAGCGCGTTCGGCGACCCGACGATGGTCCTCGAGCAAGCGGTGCTGCGGCCGCGGCACATCGAGGTGCAGATCCTCGCGGACAGCGCCGGCGAGACCGTGCATCTGTTCGAGCGCGACTGCTCGGTGCAGCGGCGCAACCAAAAGCTCGTCGAGATCGCTCCGGCACCCAACCTGTCCGACGACGTACGGCAGGCGCTCTACCGCGACGCCGTCGCGTTCGCGCGCAACATCGGCTACGTCAACGCGGGCACCGTCGAGTTCCTGGTCGACACGGTCGGGCCGCGCAAGGACGAGCACGTGTTCATCGAGATGAACCCGCGCATCCAGGTCGAGCACACCGTCACCGAGGAGGTGACCGACATCGACCTGGTCCAGTCACAGATGCGGATCGCCGCGGGTGAGACGCTCGCTGATCTCGGCATTGCGCAGGAGACGCTGGTCTTGCGAGGCGCGGCGTTGCAGTGCCGCATCACGACCGAGGATCCCTCGGCCGGCTTCCGTCCCGACACCGGGAAGATCACCACCTACCGCTCCCCCGGTGGCGCCGGCATCCGCCTCGACGGCGGCACGATCAACGCCGGCGCGCAGATCTCGCCGCACTTCGACTCGATGCTCGTGAAGATGACGTGCCGCGGTCGTGACTTCGAGGCCGCGGTGTCCCGCGCCCGGCGCGGTCTCGCGGAGTTCCGGCTGCGCGGTGTCTCGACGAACATCCCGTTCCTGCAGGCCGTGCTGAGCGATCCCGATTTCGTCGCCGGGGACATCAGCACGTTGTTCATCGAGGAACGCCCGCACCTCGTCACGACGCACCAGTCGAAGGACCGGGGCACGAAAATCCTCACCTGGTTGGCCGAAGTCACCGTCAACCAGCCCAACGGCGACGGGGCGGGCATCGTCAACCCGGCGCTCAAACTGCCGGTCGTCGACCTCGACGCGCCGGCTCCGGCCGGCTCGCGTCAGCGGCTGCTCGACCTGGGTCCGGTCGGCTTCGCCGCTGCATTGCGGGCGCAGACACCGCTGGCCGTTACCGACACGACGTTCCGCGACGCGCATCAGTCGCTGCTCGCGACCCGCGTGCGCACCAAGGACCTAATCGCGGTGATGCCGCACGTCGCGCGGCTCACCCCGCAGTTGCTGTCCGTCGAGGCCTGGGGCGGGGCGACGTACGACGTCGCGCTGCGCTTCCTCGCCGAGGACCCGTGGGAACGACTCGCGACGATGCGCGAGGCGCTGCCCACGATCAACATCCAGATGCTGTTGCGCGGGCGCAACACCGTCGGCTATACGCCTTACCCGACCGAGGTCACTGACGCGTTCGTCCGCGAAGCCGCGTCGACCGGCGTCGACATCTTCCGCATCTTCGACGCGCTCAACGACGTCGGCCAGATGCGCCCGGCCATCGACGCCGTTCTGTCGACCAACCAGGCGATCGCCGAGGTCGCACTCTGCTACACCGGCGATCTGATGGATCCGGCCGAGGATCTCTACACCCTCGACTACTACCTCAAGCTCGCCGAGCAGATCGTGTCGGCCGGCGCGCACATCATCGCGATCAAGGACATGGCCGGCCTCTTGCGTGCAAGCGCTGCCGAACGACTGGTTTCTGCCTTGCGCGAGCGCTTCGATCTGCCGGTGCACGTGCACACCCATGACACGCCTGGTGGACAGCTGGCGACATTGCTCGCTGCGTCACGGGCCGGGGCCGACGCCGTCGACGTCGCGTCCGCACCGATGGCCGGCACGACGAGCCAACCGTCGGCGTCCGCCCTCGTTGCGGCGCTCGCCCACACCGAGCGCGACACCGGCCTGTCGCTGCAGGCGGTCAGTGATCTCGAGCCCTACTGGGAAGCGGTGCGCAATGCCTACCGGCCGTTCGAGTCCGGTCTGCCCGGCCCGACGGGGCGCGTCTACCAGCACCAGATCCCGGGCGGCCAGCTGTCCAATCTGCGTCAGCAGGCGATCGCTCTTGGGCTCGGCGATCAGTTCGAGAAGGTGGAGGACTGGTACGCCGCCGCCAACCGGATCCTGGGCCGCCCGCCGAAGGTGACGCCGTCATCGAAGGTTGTCGGCGACCTCGCGCTCGCGCTCGCCGCCGCCAACGCCGATCCCGCGGACTTCGAGCAGAACCCGGAGAAGTACGACATCCCCGACTCGGTCATCGGCTTCATGGCCGGCGAACTCGGTGAGCTGCCCGGCGGTTGGCCCGAGCCGTTCCGCACCAAGGTGCTCAAAGGCCGCACGGTGAAAGTGGGCGTCACACCGATCACCGACGAAGACCGCCTCGCGCTTGATGGCGACGAGATGCTGCGTCGCCGCACCCTCAACCGGTTGCTGTTCGCCGGTCCGACCGCGTCGTTCGAGCAAAACCGCGAGACGTACGGCGACTTGTCCGTGGTCGACACCGTCGACTATCTCTATGGGCTCCGCCCGGCCGCGGAGCACGTCGTACAGGTCAGCAAGGGCGTGACGCTGCACATCAACATCGAGGCGATCGGTGACGCGGACGACAAAGGGATGCGTACCGTCATGGCCACGATGAACGGGCAGTTGCGGCCGGTGTCGGTCCGCGACGCCAGCATCTCGGTGACAACGAAGGCTGCCGAGAAGGCGGACAAGTCCAAGCCGGGCCAGGTGCCTGCGCCCTTCTCCGGCGTGGTCACGCTTGCGGTGCAGGAGGGCGACACGGTCGAGGCCGGCCAACCGGTTGCGTCAATCGAGGCGATGAAGATGGAGGCCGCGATCACGACGCCGGTCGCCGGGGTCGTCGCCCGTCTCGCGATCCCGACGACGCAGCAGGTCGACGCGGGCGATCTGCTCGTCGAGATCACGCCGGCGTAGGGCAGCTTTCGTGTCAGCGGGCGCGTCGGTCGGCCGGGAGTGGGTGACGCCCGACGAGACCCGCGTCGCGCAGCGCGCACACTGGGATTCGACCGCTGACGACTATCAGTCGGAGCACGGTGAGTTCCTTGGCGACGTGCGCTTTGTCTGGTGTCCGGAAGGTCTCGACGAGGCGGACGCTCACCTGCTCGGCGACGTCCGCGGTTTGCGGATCCTCGAAGTCGGGTGCGGCGCGGCGCAGTGCGGGCGTTGGCTCGTCTCGCAGGGCGCATCCGTCGTGGCGTTCGACCTCTCGATGGGACAGCTGCGGCACGCCGTGCGCCTCAACCAGCGGTCCGGCGTACGCGTGTCGCTGGTCGCCGCCGATGCGGAGGCATTTCCGTTCCGCGACGAGTCGTTCGACGTCGTCTTCACGTCGTTCGGCGCGATCGGCTTCGTGCAGGACTCGGCGCTGCTGATGCGTGAGGCCGCCCGGGTGCTGCGCCCCGGTGGCCGGTGGGTGTTCTCGTGGTCGCACCCGATCCGCTGGGCGTTCCCGGACGACGGCGGCAAGAAAGGGCTGACGCTGAGCCAGTCGTACTTCGACCGCACGCCGTACGTCGAGACGGGCGAGGACGGCGTACCGAACTACGTCGAGCACCACCGCACCATCGGTGATCGCGTCCGCGAGATCACCGCGGCGGGATTGCGGCTGGTTGACGTCATCGAGCCGGAATGGCCGGATGACCCGAACCACCCCGAGTGGGCACCGAACTGGAGCGCGCTACGCGGCAAGCTCATCCCGGGCACCGCGATCTGGGTCACCGAAAAGCCCACTGATCCTTGATCCAGTGCCCGCCATCCCGGATATGCCGGGATGAAGAGCACTTGATTCCGGGTGCCGCAGGCTGCCGATCGACTGCCCGCTATTGGCCAGCGGCCGCTTGAAGATGGCGAACGTCGCGCGCTGCTCAGCGTTCGCCTCGGCGCCGGCCGACCAGGGGGTCGATATGCACCACGGTGTGCTCCCACTGCGGCATGACGGGCCTCTCTCCGAGGTTGAGTTCAGTCGCTGCAATCAGTGGCCGGCGTCGTCCCAGGTGCGACCGGCGCCGACGGAGACGTCGAGCGGGAGGTTGAGCGGATACGCGCTTCCCATCTCGCGGCGTACCAGCGCCTCGAGTTGTGCGCGCTCCCCCGACGCGACTTCGAAGAGCAGTTCGTCGTGCACCTGCAGCAACATGCGGCTGCGCAAGCCTTCTTCGCGCAATGCCCGATCGACGCCGAGCATCGCCAGCTTGATGATGTCGGCGGCACTCCCCTGGATCGGCGCGTTGAGTGCCATCCGCTCCGCCATCTGCCGGCGCTGCGCGTTGTCACTCGTCAGGTCGGGCAGGTAACGGCGCCGGCCGAGGATCGTCTCCGTGTAGCCGTCCTTGCGGGCGAGCTCCACGACGTCGTGCAGGTAGTCACGGACCCCGCCGAATCGTTCGAAGTACGCATTCATCTGCTGGCGAGCCTCGTCCGGCGTGATGCCGAGCTGCATCGACAGTCCATACGCCGACAACCCGTAGGCGAGCCCGTACGACATCGCCTTGATGCGGCGGCGCAACTCTGGATCGACCTGCTCCGGCGGCACCTCGAAGACCCGCGACGCGGTCGTTGTGTGGAGATCCTCCCCTGCGGTGAACGCATCGATCAGGCCTTCGTCTTCGGAGAGGTGGGCGAGGATGCGCATCTCGATCTGGCTGTAGTCGGCGGTCAGCAACTCCTCGAAGCCCTCGCCGGCGATGAATGCCTGGCGGATCTCGCGGCCCTGCGCGGTGCGGATCGGGATGTTCTGCAGGTTGGGATTGTCGCTGGAGAGGCGTCCCGTCGAGGCGACCATTTGGTTGTACGTCGTGTGGATGCGGCCGTCGTCGCCGACCATCGGCAGCAATTGCTTCTCGACCGTCATCAGCAACTTCGAGAACTCGCGATGCCGCAGCAGACAGTCGATGACGGGGTGAGCACCCTGCAGCCCCTGCAGCGCTTCTGCGTCGGTGGTGTAGCCGGTTTTGACCCGGCGAGTCTTCGGCAAGCTCAGCTCGTCGAACAGCAACGCCTGCAGCTGTTTCGGTGAGCCGAGGTTGAACTCCTTGCCGACGCAGTCGTACGCGTCCTGCGCGGCTTGGCGCACCTGATCGCTCAGCTTCGACTGCAGCGACTCGAGATGGTCGATGTCCATCGCGATGCCGACGCGCTCCATCCGCGAAAGCACGTGCAGCAGTGGCAACTCGACGTTGCGCAGCAACTTGGTCGCGCCGCGCCGCTCGAGGTCGCTGTCGAGCGAAGCCGCGAGATCAGCGACGGCCCGCGCGCGCAGAATCGCGTCCTGCGAGTCGTCGACGTCGTCGGTGCCGTCGAGGGTCAGCTGACCATCGTCGGGCCGATCGGCGCGCAGCTCGCGGCGCAGATAGCGCAGCGCGAGGTCCCCCAGGTCGAAAACCTTCTGCCCCGGCAGCGCGAGGTACGCCGCGAGCGCCGTGTCGCTGGTCAACCCGCCCAACGTCCAGCCCCGGTCGGCGAATCCGAGCAGCGCCATCTTGATGTCGTGGGCGGCCTTGGGGGCCGACTCGTCCGCAAGCCACGTCGCGAGCGCCGCATCATCGCCCCCGGTCAGCTCGATCGGGTCGACGAACGCGCCGCCGCCGTCCTCCACCGCGAGCGCGAGTCCGGTGATCTCGCCGTGACCGCGCCCGAATCCACCGCGCACGGCGAGACCGACGCGGGCGCCGGGGGTCAGCCCAGCGAGCCAGTCGGCCAACTCGCCTGCGGCCAGCGTTCGCCCCGAGACATCGAATCCTTCGTCCGCCTCGGGCTCCACCGATTGAAGCGTCGCGTAGAGCCGCTCGCGCAGGACGCGGAACTGCAATGAGTCGAACAGCGTATGGACTTCGTCGCGGTCCCACGGACCCATGCGCAGGTCTTCGGGGCGCACCGGGAGTGCGACGTCACGGCTGAGCTCGGTGAGCTGCCGGTTGCGCATCACGGACGAGAGATTTGCGCGGACCGCGTCGCCCACCTTGCCCGGAATCTCGTCGGCCCGGTCGACCAGAGTGCCGAGATCGCCGAACTGCAGCACAAGTTTGATAGCTGTCTTCTCGCCCACGCCGGGGATACCGGGCAGGTTGTCACTCGGGTCGCCGCGCAGCGCGGCGAAGTCCGGATACTGCGCTGGTGTGAGCCCGTACTTCTCCATCACCTCGGCCGGGGTGAACCGCGTCATGTCACTGATGCCCTTGCGAGTCATCAGCACGGTGATGCGATCGTCGACCAGCTGATACGCGTCGCGGTCGCCAGTCACGATGAGGACGTCCATGTCGGCGTCCCGCGCCTGGCAGGCGAGCGTCGCGATCGCGTCGTCCGCCTCGTATCCGGGGGCCTCGACCATGGGGATGCGCAGGGCTTCGAGCACTTCCTTCACCAGCGACACCTGACCCCGAAAATCCGCGGGGGTCTCACTGCGCGTCGCCTTGTAGTCCTCGAATGCCTCGTGCCGGAAGTTACGACCTGGCAGGTCGAACGCGACAGCGATGTGCGTCGGCTGCTCATCCCTGATGACGTTGATCAGCATCGAGGTGAAGCCGTAGACCGCGTTGGTCGGCTGCCCATCCGTGGTCGAGAAGTTCTCGACCGGCAACGCGAAGAACGCGCGATACGCGAGCGAGTGCCCATCGAGCAGCAGCAGCCGGTCGCGATCGCCGGGCTGGCGTCGGGCCGGTGCCGGCTCGGGGCTGGGCCGTCTTGCGCGCGGCGGCACTGGCGTCCTCTCGTCGGTCGATACTTCCGTCCCATCGTAGTGTCGCGGCCGGCGCGGACATTTCCGCCGGGCGGCTCTAGGAACCGGCGCGTGGCAACCGTTCGGAGGCGGGTTTGCGCTGCGCTCCGACGAGCGCCTCACGGCGAAGTCGCAGCTCACGGCGCAGTGCGGTCGGGGCGCCTTCTTCGGCGGCGAGCTGGCGGCGCAGCACGGCTGTCGGTGCCACGCGGCGTACGACGGTCGGGGCGAATCCGAGGCGCGCATAGAACCTGTTGGCGTCGCGCGCGCCCGGCGCCACGCTGACCATGACTTGGTCCACGCCACGCTCCTCGGCGTAAGAGACCGCGGCCGCGACGAGAGACTTGCCGACGCCGCGCTTGCGGTGGCCGTCGACGACGTACATGTGGCTGACCTGCACGGTCGGAACGTCGAGCAGCGTGCTCGAGCTGACGATGGTGAACAGCGCCATCCCGAGAATGTCAGCGCCCGCTGTCGCGACCACCAGCCGGCAGGACTCGTCGCCGATAGCGTCGACGTAACCGTGCGCGACTTCGGCGAGGAGTTGTTCGGACGACGTGCGCGTGGCACGGCGCACGCCGTGATGGCGCAACTCGGTCCACATGTCGAGCAGGCAGGGCACGTCGGCGGCCACGGCCTCGCGGATGCTGACCACGGATCTGCTCAAAGCTCTCCTGCCGGGCGCGGACGCCGAACGTCCGGCTACCCCCGCGCAGCCAACCGGGAGCGTACTTCCTCGGGGCTCCAGACGACAGTCGCCCGAATGGACTAGTCATGCGCCGGTATTGATCCTTGACAGAACGCGGTTTTGTCCTTGTCTGACAACGGAATCGTCCCAAATGACGGGTGCGTTGACCCACTGCGACGGCGGACGATAGCCTGCGCGTCGATCCCCGGTTGCAGAGCAAGGCAGCCACCTGGGTCACGAAGCCGAAGTCCGAGCAGCCGAGTAGAAAACATCTGGGGTCGGGGAAGACCCGGATGGCACCAAAGGCTGCTCGGACTTCCGCTTTTACGCGACGGGCGTGACGTCGTCTGGGTTGCCGCCGAGGTACGCCGCCCGCACTGCAGGGTCGTCGAGCATCGCCCGCGCGGGTCCACGCTTGACGACCCGGCCGGTCTCGAGGACATACGCGCGCTGCGCGAGCTGCAGTGCCTGATGCGCATTCTGCTCGACGAGCAGCACCGTGACTCCGCGTCGGTTGATTTCCTTGATGATGGAGAAGATCTGCACGACCAGCATCGGCGCAAGACCCATCGACGGCTCGTCGAGCAGCAGCACTTTCGGCTTTCCGACGAGCGCGCGACCGATGGCGAGCATTTGCTGCTCGCCACCGGACAGCGTGCCGGCCGCTTGCTTCTTGCGTTCGGCCAATCGCGGGAAGAGGTCGTATGCCTCGTCGAGTTCGGCCTGCACGCTTCCCTTGCGCGCGTAGCCACCCATCTGCAGATTTTCCTCGATGGTCATGCCGGGGAAGATGCCTCTGCCCTCGGGCGCCTGCCCAAGCCCGGTCGTCACCCGTTGATGCCCCGGCATCCGGCTGATGTCGTCGCCGGCGAAGAAGATCTTGCCCGAGCTCAGCGAACGAAGGCCCGAGATGGTCTTCAAGGTCGTCGTCTTGCCTGCGCCGTTGGCGCCGATCAGCGTGACGATCTCGCCCTCGTCGACCTCGAGTGAGACCCCCTTGATGGCTTCGATCTTCTGGTAGTGCACATGGATGTCGCGCAGCTCAAGAAGCATCGGCCGGCGCTCCAAGGTAGGCCGCAACGACGCGCGGATCGTCGCGCACGACTTCAGGTCGGCCGTCCGCGATCTTCTCGCCGAAGTCGAGTACGCAGATGCGGTCACTGATTCCCATGACGAGGCTCATGTCGTGCTCGATCAGCAGGATGGTCAGGCCGGAGTCGCGGATGTCTCGGATCAACTGCTGCAGCGCGATCTTCTCCGCCGGGTTCATTCCAGCTGCGGGTTCGTCGAGTAGCAGCAACTTGGGTTGTGTCGCGAGTGCACGCGCGATCTCGAGCCGGCGCTGGTCGCCGTACGGCAGGCTCTTGGCGTAGTCCTCAGCCCGCCGCGCGATGCCCACGAATTCCAGCAATTCCATCGCCAGGGCGCGGCCCTCCTTCTCCGCACGACGATGCGCGGCGAGGCCGAAGGCAACGCTGAAGATGCCGGCCTTCTGGTGCGCATCGGAGCCGACCATGACGTTGTCCAGGGCGGACATGTTGTGGAAGAGCCTGATGTTCTGGAAGGTTCGGGCGATCCCTCGCTTGGTGATCTTGTAGCGCTTCTCCCCGTCGAGCCGGGCGCCCTCGAACGAGATGCGGCCCGCCGTCGGCTGATAAACACCGGTCACGGCGTTGAACACCGTCGTCTTGCCCGCGCCGTTGGGTCCGATCAGCGCGAAGATCTCGCCGCGATTGACGTGCAGGTCCACCTTGTTGAGCGCCGTTACACCGCCGAACGTCATGAGTACGCCGGACAGCTCGAGCAGGGGCGTGCTTGTGCTCGCGTCGGTGGTGATCCCCATCGCCTCGCTCATGCCGTCACCGGACCAGTCTCGGCGTCGGGCTCCGGCCGCTCCTGCGGTGTCGCGACCTCGGTGCCGAGGCCACCCAGCCCGCCGCTGCCTTCCTTGAACTCGGCTTTTCGCTGCCGCGACGGCAGCAGGCCCTCGGGCCGGTAGATCATCAGGGCGACCAGGACCGCCCCGAACAGCATCGACCGGGTTTCCTGCAACCCGCGGAACCGCTCGGGCAGCCACGCTACGAGGAAGGCGCCGAGGATGACGCCCGGGAGGTTGCCGGCGCCGCCCATGACGACAGCGGCCAGGATCGTCGCTGACAGGATGAACTGGAAGTCGTTCGGGTTGATCGAGATGACCTTCGACGACCAGAGCACGCCCATCGCGCCGCCGATGGCCGCGCCGATGGCGAAGGCGAGCAGCTTGAAGCGGAAGGTCGGTACGCCGAGCACCTCGGCAGCGTCTTCGTCCTCGCGGATCGCGGCCCAGGCGCGGCCGACTCTGCTGCGCTCCCAGCGTTTGACGAAGACGATCACGATCACCGCAAGTGCGACCAGCAGGTAGTAGTAGGGCCGGACGTCGAGGACGCCATACTTGAACACCTCGACGCCGAATATCTCGAAGCCCTCGATGCTCGGCGGGTGGGGAATGCCGCGAATGCCGTTAGGCCCGCCGATGGAATCGGTATTGCGCGCGGTCTGGCGGATGATCTCGCCGAACCCGAGCGTCACGATCGCCAGGTAGTCGCCGCGAAGACGCAACGTCGGCGCGCCGAGCAGGATCCCCGACGCCGCG
>JBDSAK010000344.1:0-4233 GCA_039922195.1 Mycobacteriales bacterium | reverse complement strand
GAGGTGCAGCGGTCATCCGCCTTGTTGACGATCGTGCGACCGGTTTCGGCTCGGGCTGCCGTTCACCTGCCGACCCTGAGCGGCTGCAGACAGTCTAGAGCGGTAGTACCGGCAAGCGACTCAGCCGACCGCTCTCGCTCTGGGCTAACGATTCTGTCGATCTCCGACGACTGCGTAACCGGGCTGCAATGGCAGCCATTAGCCGGCGCGCAGCCTATCCTGCAATCAAATTCTCTCCTCCTAGTGACTCATAGCCGAAGCAGACGTGACGCATAAGTGACGCAAAATCGAACCAGGCGAGCGGCAAAAAATAGTTGGAAGACGGACGTCCTTGGACATGGGAGGGGCTAGGCATACGTGAGGCGCATATCTAAGATTTCGGCAACGAGATCGGAGCACGCGCGTGACACTGATACCCAAGCGACCACCAGGTCGACCGGACCGCAAGGCGCTCGCCTTTACCTCTGAGATCGGCCGCCTGCATTCGCACGGCTACTCGTGCGAAGCGATCCGGCTGACGCTCGAGGAAGCGGGCCTCATCGTCAGTCGAAGCACGGTGACTCGCGAAGTCGCGAGGTGGGTGAAGCAGAAGGGTGCCCACTCGCCAGCAGTGGCCGTCACGCCTGTGGCAGCGATCTCCGCGCCACGTGTTCCAACCTCCCAGCCGTCGTCCGCACCGGCTGCCGGTCCGCGGTTCGGCCAAAGGTTCGCCGCCTCCTGGATGGACGGCCGAATCACCAACTCCATTTTTCGCGCGAGGACCGATCATGAAAGTAGCAGTCATTAACTTCTCCGGCAACGTCGGCAAGACGACCATCGCCCGGCACCTGCTCAAGCCGCGCATCGAGGGCGCCGAGCTGATCGCGGTCGAGAGCATCAACGCCGACGCGGGCCAGGCCACCGCCGTGCGCGGTGATCAGTTCGGCGAGCTGCAGGAATACCTGCAGACCGTGGACAACGTCGTCGTCGACATCGGCGCCAGCAACGTCGAGGACCTGCTCGCACTGATGCGCAAGTACCGCGGCAGCCATGAGAACTTCGACTACTTCGTCATCCCGACCGTCCCGGCGCTGAAGCAGCAGCAGGACACCATCGCCACCCTGGCCGAGCTGGCCGCGCTCGGCATCCCGGCCTCCAGGATCCGGCTCGTCTTCAACCAGGTCGAAGACGACGCCGATGTGCAGAGGACCTTCGACACGGTGCTCGACTTCGTCCGGGAGCACCCGGTGGCCGAGGCTCGTCCGGAGTGCCGGCTCGGCGCCAACGAGATCTACGAACGGGTCAAGGGCTCGGACACCGACCTGGCGACCCTTGCCACCGATCAGACCGACTACAAGGCACTGATCGCCCGCGCCCAGACCAGCGCCGACAAGTTCGCCCTCGCGCAAAAGCTCGCCACCCGCCGCCTGGCTTCCGGTGTCGTGCCGGAGCTCGACGAGTGCTTTGCAGCGCTCGAGTTTCGGTAGTCCGTTGTCGTCGTTGTCTCATGAACCGCGCTTCCGACTCGCGCGAAGTCCTGATCGCCGAGCTGCTCGGCGACTTCAAGACGCTGCTCGATCGGATCGAAGCCGTGGCGCCGACTCTCAATGAAGCTCAGCAAGGGCTGGCGCGTACAGCGGCAGACCTCTCCGCCAAGATAGAGCCGTTTCGCAAGGAAGTGCTCAAGGTTGCACTCGATGCGCGCGACAAGTCCGTCGAGTACATCGTCCGTCGCTCGTTCGATATCGCAGGGCAGACCGTCGACGAGCAGACGCGAGCGATGAAGGAATCGGCGCGCACCATCTTCGTCGACGAGGTCACGCCGCCGTTGCGTCGGCTCGCCCACGACGTGCAACAGATCGTCGACGGCGCCCGGCGGTGGTGGGTCGTCTGGTTGATGCATGCGGCGACGGCCATCACGTCTTCGGCCTGCTCGACGTTGTTGTTAGTCGGCTACCTGGAGCACAGGGAAGCGGTCGGCGCAAAGACAGTCGTCAGCGCCGAACCTCCGGCCCACGATCAACCGGCTTCGCAACCCGAGAAGGCTCGCGCTCGGAAGTAAGGCGATGCGGCTCCTGCCGCTTTTCGAGATGGTGAGCGTATTGGACAGCGAACGGCGTCGCTTGAACGTAGCGGTCGACGCTCTCGGCGAGTGCCCGATCCGAAGCATCGTCCGAGTTGGCCAAGCCGCGAGCAATGTGCGTCCAGGCGACGATGGCCTCCTTGCGGCTGCGTTCTGAACTTGATCCTGACTTCGCCTTCCCGCGCGTCGATCGCAGCCGCCCTGCCTCGGCGGCCTTGATGCGCCAGAGCGGCTCATAGTTGCGCAGCTGGCCCCGCGTGGCCTGACGCGTTGCCTCGGCCTCGACGCCCCAGCCGCGCAGCTTCTCTGCAAAGGTCTCGCGCCAGCGCTGCAGATCGGCCTTGCGCGGATTGAGGCGCCTGCCGTCCCTGCCCTCGGCGCGCACGCTCAGGTGGACGTGCGGGTTGGCCTGGTGGTCGTGCAGCACCAAGACCCATTGATGACCGGCAAGCTCGGCCTGGGCGAATTCGCGCGCCGCACGCTGGATGGACAACGGATCGGTGCCGCTGGGCATCGACAGCATGATGTTGAACGCTTCGCGGCGGTGGCTCACCTCGCCGATGTAGGAGCCGCCGTATTGCCACTGCCAAGCCAGATCGCGCAAGGCTTCCTGGCCTTCTTCCACGACGCCGCGATCGTCCTCGAACGGCAGTCGGCCTGCCTTGGCGATGTAGCGGAAGTGCGCCGCGATCGCCGCCATGCCCCGCCCTCCCCCGGTCACCTTGACCATGACCTGTGGCGCCCGCCGGACCACGGTCGCCTGGATGCGGGCGCGGATCGCGGCGGCCCGCTTCGCCACGCCGCCCGACAGGCGCGCGGGAGCCGCGGTCTTCGCCATGCGGTTGGCCGGATAGAAGAGTCGGTCGCCCCATTGGACGAGCACGCCGTCGACACTGGGGCTGGTCATGGCGTGGTTGCAGAACCGGGACCGCCGCTGCCACCGCGGCGCCGCGAAGCTGCCCTGGGCCGGAGATCGCTCACCAGGCGTGCCGCCACCCGCAGATGTGCTCTCACCTCGCGAACTGCCGCTGCGACCACATCGTCGACGTGATCGGCGGATGGCAGTGTTCCCCTCCGCATCAGGCGGGCAAAGCCATTGAGATCCGTCGCGATCGAGGCCAGACGATCGGTCGAGGTGGCCAGCGCCGACACCGCTTGCCTGTGATCCACAGCAAGCGGCGCACCCTCGAGCAACGTGCTGACGTAGGCGCCATGCGAGAGGCCGGTCGCCCGGGAGCGCGTCGCAATGTCGCGCGCAGTCCGAGGAGACAGCCTGAGCGTCATCTTGACCACCGAATCCGTGCATGCCCCCGGGTTGGCGTCCAAGGTCTCAGCCACGGCGCTGCCGGAGCTCTCGAGCAGCTTCGCGACCGCCATCCTCGCCACCGACGACACCGCCAGGTTGCGGGCCTTCGCGTGCGCCCGGATCGCCGGGCCCAGGCCACGTAGGTCCAGGGTGGTCCGCTCGCGAGCACCGGCACGCATGATCTGGTCCAGACGATGGTCGCTTGAAGTGCCGCGCGGCTGTGCTCAGCGGCCGGGGCCGCGCGAGACCTGCGCGGCGGCGGTGCTGGGTCGTCCACTGGTCCAGCGCCGGACATCGTCGTCCCGCCACGCGACTGCGCGCTTGGCCAGCTTCACTGGCGCCGGGAACTGGTGCTCGGCGATCATCTTGTAGACCGTCGAGCGCCCCAGGCCGGTCGCCTCGAGCACGGCCGGAAGTCGCAGCAGCGGCGGGATCGGTCCGATGCTGGAGGCGGAAGCCGGGGTTGATTCGTCGTTCATGGGGAACTCCGGAGCGGGTATGCGACTGAACAGTTTGGGCCGCAAATGGGTCTGATCTGCTGCCGGATTTGGGCTAATTTCGGGCGCGTCAATCGGCGCCAAGCGGTGGTAGTAGGCCGCCCCATCTTCGCGCCGATCCGGTGTGTTTCGAGCGACGAGATTCGGCTGAAATTCATCGAAGTTGATCGAAACCACTCTAGGACCGGCTCGGCGTCGACCCGCGAAAGATCGGCGCTGTTTTCTTTCCTGGCCAGTTCACGTCGCGTGGGCTACGCTTCGATCGAGAGGCAGAGCCCCAGCACGAGACACGGTGAATTCAGCCCAAGCAGCATCGGCGCCAGCGCGACGTTCATGGCCCTCGCGGCCCGGCTTCGGGCGTGGCGGGT
>JBDSAK010000343.1:0-3030 GCA_039922195.1 Mycobacteriales bacterium | reverse complement strand
ATCCAGCGCACCGGTACGCCGGTCATCCTCGGTGGTCGCCCAACGCGTCCGCTCGACATGAGCTACGTCGACGTAGACAACAAGGGCGGCTCGCGTGACGCGGTGCTGCACCTGGCCGGCCGCGGCCGCACCCGCATCGCCACCGTCGCCGGCCCGACCGACATGGCCGTCGGCATGGACCGGCTCGCCGGCTACCGGGACGCGCTGCGCGAATCGCGGCTGCGCGCCGGTCGCGATCTGGTCGAACATGGCGACTTCAGCCAGCAGAGCGGGTTCGTCGCGATGAACGAATTGCTACAGCGCTCACCCATGCTCGATGCCGTCTTCGCGGCCTCAGACCTGATGGCCGCCGGGGCCATGCGCGCCCTGAAGGCCGCCGGTCGCCAGGTGCCGGACGACGTTGCCGTGGTCGGCTTCGACGATTCGCTCACGGCGCAGTACACCGAGCCGCCGCTCACGACCGTGCGGCAGCCCCTGGATCAGATGGGCCAGCAGATGACGGGCCTGTTGATCGACGAGATCGCGAATCCGGCCACCACCCGCCGCGCCGTCATCCTCAATACCGAACTCGTGGTCCGCGAGACGACCTGACCGCGGGCGCGTCGTGGCACCCGCGCACCCGGTAGCCTGCGCGCATGAATCTTCTCGCGGTCACGACTCTCGGTGACGACCGCCCCGGCGTCATCGCCGCCGTCTCGGCGGTGCTGCTCACGGCCGGCTGCAACATCGAGGAATCCGCGATGACGCGGCTCCGCGGCGAGTTCGCCATGATGCTGGTTGTCCAGTCGCCGATGAACGCACCCGACCTGAACGACGCACTGCGCGATGTTTCCGGGGAACTCGGGCTGATCGTCCACGTGCGGCCGGCCAGCGAGGGCCTGGGTGACTCGGGTGGCCGCCTGTTCACCGTGTCGGTGTACGGCGCCGACCACCCCGGCATCGTCCACGCGGTCACGACCCTGCTCGCCGCGCGCGCCATCAACGTGGTTGACGTGGTGACGCACGTTCTCGATCCGGACGGAACTCCGGTCTACGTCATGGCTCTGGAAGTTGTCGTGCCGGTCACCACCGACGTCGACGAGGCAACCGATGCGCTCGCGGCCTTGGCAGCCGAACAAGGCGTCGACGCGTCGATGCGGCCGGTCGAGTCAGAGACGCTGTAGAGCGTGATCCGCCCGGTCGTGCGTCTCCCCGACCATGTCCTGAAGGTGCGCGCCGCCGACGTCGATCCGACCAGCCCCGATGTCGTGGCACTCGCCGCTGATCTCATCGAGACGATGCGCGCATCACCCGCGTGCGTCGGGCTTGCGGCGACTCAGATCGCCGTACCGATGCGCGTCTTCGCCATGGACCTGACCGGGCACCCGAAGGCGCGCTCGTGTGCCGGCCTGGTCGTCGTCGTCAACCCAGTTGTCGTCGCGGCCGGAGAACGCGCTGTCGGCCGCGAGGGATGCATGAGCGTCCCCGACCTCACCGGTGACGTGCTGCGGCCGAAGACGGTGACCGTGCGCGGCGCCGTACCGGGAACAGGTGCTGACGTCGAGATCGAAGCTGATGCCCTCGAGGCGCGCTGTCTACTGCACGAGATCGACCACCTCGACGGGCTGCTGTTCATCGACCGCGTGCAGCACGCGCACCAACTGCACCCGCGGAAGCGTTACGCCTGACGCGCCAGCCGGAAGGTCTCGGTCGCGATGAACATCGCGAACGTCTCCTCGCCCACCGCTTGGATCAGCATCTCGGTCTGGCTGACCTGCGCGCGGATGGCGGTGTCTTTACGCGCGCACAGGTCGACCGGCAGGGTCACGAGAATGCTGCAGTCGGCCGGCGCGGTGACGTCCGGCTGACCACCCATCGAGATGCCGTGCTCGAAGAACGTAGCTTCCTGCTGCGCCCACTCGGTTGGGGTCACCGTCGCGTAGTGCAACCGGTCACTGCGGCCGGTTCGGCGCGCCGCCTCCGTCGTCCACTCGCACACCGCGATGTGATCCGCGTGGCCGGTCATGCCGTCGGGCGCGAACGTCAGGATCGTGTCCGGCGCGACCTCGACGATCAGCTCCGCGATGCGACGGACGGCGTCCTCGGCGTCGACGGCCGCACAACCGCCGTCGGGGTAGTCGAGCCAGTGGTGCTCGGTGACGCCAAAGGTGTCCAGCGCGACGGCGAGTTCGAGCGTACGGACGTCAGCGAGTTGCTCCGGAGGCCAGCGGTCGTGGTCCATCGAGCCCGCCTCGCCCCGGGTTGCCGTCACGCACACGACCCGCGATCCGGCGGCGACCGCTGCCATCATCAGGCCGCCGCACAGGTAGGTCTCGTCGTCGGGGTGTGCCCACACACCGAGAACGGTGCCGAGCCGAGCCAAGGCCGCAGGGTCATACTCCGTGATCGTCATCGCGCCCTCGACTTCTCTATCTCGTCGCGACGGGCCAGGCGGTGCCGGCGCCGGATCTCTGCCTCGGTGAAGCGCCTCTTCTCGGACTCGGTGACCGGCTGTACCGGCGGAACCGGTCGCGGCTTCCCATCGTCGTCGAGTGCGACGTACACGAGGTACGCCGTCGACGTGTGCTGCGGCCGGCCTACCTGGTCCCAGCGCTCTGCTTCGACGCGTACGCCGATCTCCATCGACGAGCGGCCGGCCCAGTTGATCCGCGCGCGGACGTTGAGCAGATCGCCGATGTGCACGGGCACGAGGAACACCATCTCGTCCATCGACACCGTCACGGCCCGACCGGCGGAGTGCCGGGCGGCGACGACACCGGCAGCATCGTCGACGAGCTTCATGATGACGCCGCCGTGGATGTTGCCGTGCAAGTTGGCATCGACGGCGGTCATCAGGTGAGTGAGCGTGCACTCCGATGCCGAAGGCTCGAGCGCGGGAAGGTCAGCGGCCATGGCACCGGACTGTAGACGCCCTCATGTCCTTGCCGCGGCGGATAGCGCTTGGACGACCTCGGCGGCGTCGCTGGTCATACCGGCGCCCATCAATCCGGTCACGACGACCGGCGCGCTGAGCGGCGTCACTTGAGGAGA
>JBDSAK010000342.1:0-3496 GCA_039922195.1 Mycobacteriales bacterium | reverse complement strand
CGGACGGGCGGGACACCCAGGGGCTGGTCCACATCGGCGACGTGGCCCGGCGGCTCGCCATGCGGGTGGACACGCTGCGCGCGTGGGAGCGACGCTACGGCCTGCTGCATCCGCAACGTTCGACCGGCGGGTTCAGGCTCTATTCGTCGGCGGACGAGGCCGTCGTCCGAGCGATGATCGTCGAGATCGACAAGGGCTTTCCGCCGGCGCAGGCGGCCAAATTGGCGTTGTCTCGGACCGCCTCCGTCCTCCGCGGTGGTCGTACAGGGTCTACGGAGCAGAACCTGACGGGCGGCCGCACCGCGTCGGCGACGCAGTCGGACCTCCAGCAGGTGAGGGAGGACCTGCACCGCGAGCTGATGTCGTTCGGGGGTGCTGCCGCGCAGCGGATCCTCGACACGATGCTGGCGGAGCTGACTCTGAACACGGTGCTCAGGGACGTCGTGCTGCCGTGCCTGCGCCGGATCGGAGAGGGCTGGGGCCGCGGCGAAGTCGCCGTCGCCCAGGAGCACTTCGCCAGCCAGCTGCTCCGGGACCGCCTCCTCGGCCTCGCCCGGGAGTGGGATCAAGGCCGCGGCCCGCGCGCGCTGCTGGCCTGCCCGGCGCAGGAGCGTCACGACATCGCGCTGATCTGCTTCGGCGTGGTGCTGGCGCGCAGCGGTTGGCGGGTCACATTCCTTGGACCGGACACGCCCATTGTCGCTTTGGCGCATGCGGCCGAGCGGCTTACGCCCGACCTCATCGTCCTGACCGCGCACGAGGAGAGCATCTTCGCCGCGATTGCACCGCAGCTGTCCAAGTTGCCGGGTCGACGTGAACTCGCGCTCGCTGGTCCCGGCGCGACTCCTGCTGTGGTGCACGCAGCTGCGGCGGTCGTCCTCGAGGAGGGCCCGGTCGAAGCGGCCGTCAGTGTGGCCGCCGGTCGCGGACTGCCGACGCTCGGGGAGCGCCGTTAGGTGGGCTGCAGTTTCATCGTCAACGAGGTGGCGGCCGTCGCCGTCTGGCGCTCCTCGGTACGGGCGACGCCGAAACACAGGCTTGTGGTGCGCGGTGCCCTCAGAGCAGCGGCCGATAGCTACTGAACGACCAGAGCGTTCCGTTGACCTTCGGCCTTCGCTAGGCCTGGCGCGTGTCGTTCTGCTGGCGCTCGCGTGCCAATGGTGAGGGTTCCGCGGCTGAGCGGCGCGGCATACGGTGATCAAGTGGACGCCGCCCTCCCTACCGGAACGGTGACGCTGCTGTTCACCGACATCGAGGGTTCGACACGCCTTCTCGACGCTCTCGGGAGCGAGTACGGCGCGGTGCTCGACGAGCATCGAAGACTGTTGCGCTCGACGTGGGGCGCTTACGGCGGTGTCGAGGTCGATGCCGAGGGGGACGCTTTCCTCGTCGCGTTCCAGGAGGCCGGCGCCGCGGTCGCGGCCGCCGTCGACGCGCAACGCCGCCTTGCGGCGTACAGCTGGCCGCGAGGGCACACCCTGCGCGTCAGGATGGGTGTGCACACCGGAGCACCGCAGATCCGCGGCCGCCGCTACTGGGGTAGCGACGTTCACTACGGCGCGCGAATCGCCGCCGCGGCGCACGGCGGACAGGTGCTCGTCAGTCCGACAACGCAGTTGCTCGTCCTCGACCAACCGATGCAGTCACTCGGCGAGCACACGGTCAAGGACTTCGCGATCCCGCGCGAGCTCTTCCATGTCGTCGTCGACGGGGTGGCTGCTGACGCCTTTCCGCCGCCTCGCACCCTCGCCCGGTCGCGCTCGAACGTGCCGCAACCGGCGACCGAATTGATCGGGCGCGATGACGAACTCGCTGACCTCGTCGGCCGCTGCACCGGGCCCGAAAAGCTGGTGACGATCGTCGGGCCAGGCGGGTCGGGCAAGACCAGGCTTGCCATCGAACTCGGGAATGCCGTAGCCGACCGTTTCGACCAGGTGTGCTTCGTGCCGTTGGAACACGTCACAGATCCCGACGAGGTGATGAGCTCGGTGGCCAGGGCGCTCGGGGTGCCGGAAATCAACGGTGTGCCTGACGTCGAGCGCGTCGTCGACCACGTGCGAAGCCACGAGTTGTTGCTGCTGCTCGACAACGTCGAACACCTGTTAGCGGCCGCGCCCGCGATCAGCCGGGTCGCGTCCGCCGGTCGTGGGTTGCGCATAGTCGTGACTAGCCAGGCGCCTCTGAAAGTCGCTGAGGAGCACGTCCTCCGACTGGGGCCGTTGCGTACGCCGAGCGCTGACGACCGCGACGTCACGTCGCTCGCGCAGGTGCCGGCGGTGGAGTTGCTGCTGCGGCGCTCCCGAGCAAGGGGCTCGACTTTCGAACTGACCGACGCGAATGCGGCGGACGTCGTGCGGCTGTGCGAGCAGCTGGAAGGAATGCCGCTGGCCATCGAACTGGCCGCGGCGCGTCTGGACGTGTTGACTCCGGCGGATCTGGTCCGGCGGCTGACTTCCGGACTCGACGCCCTTGGCAAGGGCGGTCGCGATTTGCCTCCGCGGCATCGGGGACTTCGCGCGGTGCTCGAGTGGACCTGCGGGCTGCTCGACGACGGCGACCGCGAGCTGCTCGGCCGGCTGTCGGTCTTCGCCGGCGGCTTCACGCCCGATCTGGTCGAGTCGGCGTTCGGCGAAGCGGTCGACGGTCTCGCTGCGCTGATGGACGTCGGCCTCGTCCGGGGCGTCGAAGCGGGCCGGCTGGCGCTCCGGCCGCCGGTCCGCCGATTTGCTGCCGAGCTCCTCACCGCCACGCCCGACGAGCCGTCGGCGTACCGAGCGATGGCGACGGCGCTCGCCGAGTTGGCCGAACCGTTCGAACGGCGGTGGATGATTCTGTGCGGCGAGGGTCGCCTCGCCCAAAATCCGGAGACCGACAACTTCATCGCCGCGCTCGACTGGGCGCGCGACCGCGACCCACTTCTGCATGCGCGTCTCGCCGCAGCGACAGCGTGGTGGATGAACTACGCCAACCTCGTCGCGTTCAGCCGCGGGCACGTGGAGCTGGCGCTGGGGCGAACCGACGACCCGCTCTTGCGCGCGCGGTGCCTGCAGGCACTCGGCACGCTCGGCCTCGCCGACGCCGACCCGACCGTGAGCATCGCTGCGGCCGATGCATGGCGCGAGCTCGGCGACGTCGACGGTGAAGTCATCAGCTTGCTGTACGCCGGCAACTTGCACAGTTTTCGCCACGACGGTGGACCGCAGGCGCTGGAGCTTTCGGAGCGTGCCGGCCGCGTCGGGGAAGCCGCGTTCGATGACGAGGGCTTGCAGTGGATCCTGCGACTCCACCGCGCGCAGGCACTGAACCTGCTCGGCCGTCATGCCGACGCCGACACCCTTCTGCGGCCGCTTTTGGAAAGCGCCCCGGCGGGTTCGTGGCGACTATTCCTCGCAGCAACCGTGACCGCGGACGGCGCGCTCGCCTCCGGCCGGCCCGGCGACGCTTTGCCCTTGTACGGCGTCGCTGCGCAGCTCGTCGCCCGCTTCGGGTCGCCACT